>JAZNUO010000001.1:0-1517 GCA_045592305.1 Eubacteriales bacterium
ATGGAGCGGGAGCCTGCGATCAAAAGCTTCATGTGATTGCCTCCTGTTTCGTTTGATTATATGTATATATAATTATACAAACAAACACACTAATTGTCAAGAGGGTATATATTTATTAAAATATATACCGAAGAGAGGTGATACCATGATTCGGTTAACCGTGAAAGAGTATCTTGACAATCACAAAATCACGCGCTATGAGCTGGCCAAACGGGCGGGCATCAGTTTTCAGGTGGTGGATAAATACTACAAAAATAAAGTGGTTCGCTACGACAGCTACCTGCTGGAAAAGTTCTGCGACGCGCTGGACTGTGGAATCGCCGACCTGATCGAATATCGACCCGATGACAAAAAATAAGAAAAGCCCCCGAGAAAAATCCTCGGGGGTACTTGACTTTTCGCCCAAACTATGATACAATATACCCGTTGTCCGAAAGGGCGGCGAAATACAAGCCGGTGTGATGGAATTGGCAGACGTGACGGACTCAAAATCCGTTGATGGCGACATCGTGTGGGTTCGAGTCCCACCACCGGCACCAAAAACAGAGCATACTCCAACGGAGTGTGCTCTGTTTTTGATGATGGATGATGGGTGAAGTAACCACTTCAAACTGTCCGCAAAGGCTCCCACTTCCACTCTGTTCGTGCAGTTTGATGCCCTCCCGCACAGCGGGCGCTTGCTCGGCGGGGTTCAGAGTCCCACCACCGGAACCAAAACGAATTTTTGTGTTGTTTTCTATATTTGTTTGCCCTTTTATACACCTTATGCAAAACGCAAATGCAAAACGAAACACCCCCGCCCGATTGGGCAGAGGTGTTTTTCACACGAGCCGGTAGCGGTCCACCAAACGGGCTGGGTCATCCTTTTTCATGCCGCTCAGGAGCACTCCGCCTCCGCGCCGTTGCTCATGAGGTACGCCAGCACCGACCGTCGGGTGACGATGCCCACGAAAATGTCGCGGTCATCCACCACGGGAACGAAATTCTGATCCAGAATTTGCTCCAGAAGCGCCTCCACGGGGGTCGTGACCCGCACGGGCGGAGTGCGATCCGAAATAATGTCGTCGATGCGAGCCTCCTCCAGCTCGTAGGGGTCGAGGCTGCCCATGCTCATAAGATTCCAGAGGAAATCTCCCTCGCTGATACTGCCCAGATAGCGGCCGTCGCGAGCTACAACGGGAACGGCGGTATAGCCGTGGCGGCGGAGCTTATCCATGCCGTGACGGAAGCTGCACCCCTCGGTCAGATAGGTGACGTGGCTTTTGGGGATCAGAAAAAATGCTACGTTCATAATGGAGGCCCCTCCGTGAGCCCTTTGGCACAGTGTGGGAATGGTGGATGGAGGTCAGGCGCGGCGGATTTCAAGGCGGCTTATGCAATCCATATTTCAAATTGGGTTTGTAGGGCAGGGGCTCTGCCCCCCCCCCCCCCTTAAACCCCTCTTTTAAGAAGGGTTTAAGAATACCAAGAACTTTCAAAAAAAGCTAATTATCAATACTTTTTTAAAATTCTTGTAA
>JAZNUO010000002.1:0-4469 GCA_045592305.1 Eubacteriales bacterium
AAAGGCAGGTTCTGTCAATGTTTTGGAGGAGATTTGGCGGGGGGTGATTCAAATTTGGGTTTATCGGTAGGGGCTCTGCCCCTGCACCCCGCCAAAGGGACTTTTGGAAAAGTCCCTTTGGAATCTTCAAAACTTTTAAAAATCATTGATAAATAATACTTTTTGAAAGTTCTTGAAGGGAGTCCAGAGGGAGACTTCTTTCAAGAAGTTTCCCTCTGGCGTTCCCCTCGCCCCTGCCCGACAACCCCAAATTTGAATCTTAAAACAAATTTTTGACCTCCACCTTCTCCAGCCGTCCAATATCCTCTATGAGATCCCGCAAGAGCGCCAGGGTCTCCCCGTACTGATACACGTCCCCCTCTCGCGCGGCGGCCTCCAGGCTATACAGGGCCTCTGTGACCTTGTCCATGACGGCATAGCTGACCGATAAGCCCAACAAGGCCTCCTTGGATTCCAGTAGCTCCCGCAGAGCCGCGATCTCGAGGGGGGTCGCCGTTCCGTCGGGGGCTTTGGGGAGCGCGTCCAGCCTCGAGGTCAGCTCCTCCACAGTGCGTCCCACGTAGAGGGCGTTGACAATGACCAGAATCACCACCACGACCAATACCACCCCGCCGATGAAACACCCCTTCATGCCGCCTCCCGGGGGTACACCGCCACCCGTCCGCTATCGTCGGCCAGCAGGAGAAACACCTCCTCCAATGTCAGCTTTCGTCGGGTCAGCTCCCGAAACAGCCGCGCCTCATCCCACCCCGCCATGGAGAGATTACGTCGGTTGATCTCGCCGTCGCAGACCAGCAGATGCATCATCCCCGACTCGGCAGGTGTCAGCCCCAGATCCCCCGCCGTGGCCTCCCTCTGCGCCGCCTTCTTAATGATGCTGATCTGCCCGTTGGGCTCCAGAATGGCGTAGTCCACCTCGTCCAGCTCGGTGACGTCCTTTTGCCGTAGCTGGGACAAAAGCTCCTCCGCCGAGACCCGCACCGAACGCATAGCGGCGCGGTTGGGCTTCCCGTGGCGCACCAGAATGGCGGGACGCACCGACAAGGCGCGCTTGAGGGAGGGAACCTTGAGCAGGACACCCGACAGGACAACCTCCAGGGAGGTCAGAGTCAAGATCGGGACGAGAGCGTGGGACAGCGGCAGCTCGGTGTTGGTGATGGGCAGTGTGGCGATGTCCGAGAGGAGCAGGGTGGTGACGAGATCCGAGATCTCCAGCTCCCCAAGCTGACGCTTGCCCATGAAGCGCATGGTGGCGATGAGGGAAATATAGACGATGAGGGTACGGATCAGGATAGTGACCATAAAAAGCCTCCGTAGGGAATATCTGTGTGTACACAGTATACCCCGACGGAGGCGGTTTTATTTTGGGGAGATCCCAAGGGATCAGCTCACCTTCAGTACGTTGTCCAGCGCGTAGCACTCCATGAAGGCCGAACCCGAGATCACGCAGGCAGCCTCGGGGAGACGGAGGTCGGTGAGGCGGCCGCACCAGGCAAAGGCGCAGTCCTCGATGACACGGAGAGAGGCGGGGAGGGTCAGCACCCGCAGGGACTTGCAGGCCGAGAAGGCGGCGGTGCGGATGGCGGTGAGGCTCTCGGGGAGGTGGATATGCTCCAAAGCGGCGCAACCCTCAAAAAGGGAGGGAGCCAGCTCGGTCAGTCCTTCGGGCAACACCACCGAGCGCAGACGGGTGCAGTAGGCGAAGGCGTTGCGTCCCAGATCGGTGAGGCCGTGTAACCGACCCAAGCGCAGAACCGTCAGTCGCTCGCAGCCCATGAAGGCGCGGGCACCGATGGAGGAGAGACGGCTCTCGGCGGAGACACGGATATCCAAAAGCCCCGTGCAGAAGGCAAAGGCGCGGACACCGATGGATTCCACCGAATCGGGGAGCGTCACGGCGCGAAGGGAAGCGCGGTTCGAAAAGGCGCGGTCGCCGATGGCCACCACGGCGCGACCGTCGGGGGCGGCGGCGGGGATGAGGAGGGAAACAGGCTCGCTGCCTTCGTAGCCCGTGACGGCGCAGGTGGTCTCGGAGAGGGGGGCATAGGTAAAGAGGCGGGCATACTCGGCCATATCGATTCCACAGGTGAGGATGTAGTTGGATTTCGTCATGATATACCTTCCTTTCGGATGAGGAGCGGTTTTTCCCGCCTCCTCGTCGAACCGTCTTTGTTGCCGACGGCGCTTTGTGTTTCTCGACGGCGGTGTCCTGCCGTCGGCTCTCTTTTGCTTGTGTCACCATTATACCATACGAAATGTGCACATTGCAATAACAAAATGTAAACAAATAGAAAACAAACGCGAAAAACATTCCTAAAACAGCAATAAATATGGAACAAATATCACTTTATTTCGACATCATGCGTACATATACTACCAAAAAAGGAAACGAAGCGACGAAAGATAATCCGTCGCGACAGCCCTCGACGGCAGAATTCGAAGGGATCGGCCATGGCAAAACCGCCGATTCCCGAGGCGACCTTGTGAAATTTTTCAGATAAAATCACAGTCCCCTCTTGCAAAAAATCCCGCTATTTGGTATAATAAAAAAAGGATGGCGAGAGCTGTCCTTTTGGCAAGAAAATTCTATCTCGTTTTTCAGAGAGGAGAAAAATTATGGATAAGAAGCAAATCATTTCGTCCTTCCCCTCTCCCTCGGTGGAGTATCGCGGCAAGCCCTTCTGGTCCTGGAACGGCGAGCTCCGCGGCGAGGAGCTGGTGCGTCAGGCTCATATCATGAAGGAAATGGGTCTTGGCGGTTACTTCATGCACTCCCGCGCGGGACTCATCACCGAGTATCTGGGGGATGAGTGGTTCGACCTCATCAACGAGGTTGCCGATGTCGCCGAGGAGGACGGCATGGAGGCATGGCTCTATGACGAGGACAGATGGCCTTCGGGTTCGGCGGGCGGTAAGGTCACGGTGGACCCACGATACCGCATGAAGTCTCTCTACGTCTACGAGTCCGCCCCCGACAAGGTGGACTGGAACGCCGAGTCCTTCGCCCTGTACGCGGCTAAGCTGGACGGGCTCAACCTGTACACCTACAAGGAGCTGGACACCTCCTCTATTGCCTGCTGCAAGTGCGCCGCCCGTAAGGTGAGGGAAGCCATCGCCGAGCTGACCGAGGCCGCCGCGGGGGAGCCCGGTGAGTGGAAGGCACTCCGCTTTGCCATCGTCCCCGACCCCTGCGACTCCAACTACAACGGCACCACCTACATCGACACCATGAGCCGCAAGGCCACCGATAAGTTCATCGAGATGACCCATGAGGAGTACGCCAAGCGCTGCGGCGACCGACTGGGCAGAAGCATCAAGGGTATCTTCACCGACGAGCCCCACCGCGGTCATTGCTTCGACAATCGCCGCGACCATGACGGTGTCATGTCCTGCGCCACCGCGTGGACGGATGACATTTTCGAGGAATTCGAGACCCGCTACGGATTTGCCTGCCGTCCCATCCTCCCCGAGCTGTTCTACCGTAAGAACGGCGAGCTCGTGGCTCCCGTCAAGCTTCATTACATTGATCTGGCCAACGCTCTGTTCCTTGAGCGCTTCGCCAAGCCTCTGAACGATTGGTGCAATAACCACGGCATTCAGTTCACGGGTCACGTCCTCCACGAGGACAGCCTCATGAACCAGACGGTTCCCAACGGCTCCCTCATGCGCTTCTACGAGTACATGGGCTACCCCGGCGTGGACGTGCTGACCGAGCATAACCGTTGCTACTGGATTGTCAAGCAGCTTTCCTCTGCCGCCCGTCAGTTGGACAAGAAGTGGCTGCTCTCGGAGCTGTACGGCTGTACCGGCTGGCAGTTCGACTTCAAGGCGCACAAGACCGTAGGCGACTGGCAGGCACTGTTCGGAATCAACCTCCGTTGCCAGCACCTGTCCTGGTACACCATGGAGGGCGAGTCCAAGCGCGACTACCCCGCCTCCATCCTCCACCAGTCTCCTTGGTACAAGGACTACAGTAAGGTCGAGGACTACTTCGCCCGTTTCGGTCTGGTCATGTCCGAGGGCGCGCCCGCCTGTGACGTTCTGCTCCTGAATCCCATCGAGTCGGTGTGGTGTCAGGCCTACGCCGGTTGGGCCCATTGGATCTCCAACGTCTCCCCCGACGTGGCTCCCTACGAGCACCGCTACGCTCAGCTCTTCCACTACCTAACCGACCATCAGATCGACTTCGACTACGGCGAGGAGGAGATGATGTCCCGCATGGCCTCGGTGGATACCATCGACGGTACCCCCGTCCTCCGCGTGGGGAAGGCTGCCTATAAGACCGTCATCGTCTCCAATATGCTCACCATCCGTCCCACCACCCTGACCCTCCTGCGTGCGTTCATGGACAAGGGCGGCAAGGTCATCTTCTGCGGTGACGTTCCTACCTACGTAAACGCAGTCAAGTCCGACGAGCCCGCCAAGCTCGCGGAGCAGGGAATCACCATCCCCTTCGACGAGGAGGCTCT
>JAZNUO010000003.1:0-5120 GCA_045592305.1 Eubacteriales bacterium
CCCATCCACAGCGACAGGGCAACGACAGCCGCCACCGCGCGGCGGGGTGCCATCTCCCCCATCCGCTCCTTGATTCTTCTCCCAAGGGAGGCAAGCCACCTCCGCAACCCCTCGGTCAGCTTCCCTGTCCACCCCCGCAAAGCCTCCTTGAACCGCTCCATAGCCCCTCCATAAAAATACCGTAATTATTCAGCCGCCCTTTAAATTGGGGTTTGTAGGGGAGGCGGGGGAACGACCGGGGGAAAACTTCTTGAAAGCCTCCTCGCTTTGCTCGGTGCAAGTTTGCCTATGGCAAACATTGCGAAGTTTTCCCCCGAACCCCCTTTCAAGAACTTTCAAAAAAGCATTATTTATCAATGTTAATTGAAAGTTTTTGAGATTCCAAAGAACTTTTTTCAAAAAGATCTTTGGTGGGGTGCAGGGGTGAAACCCCTGCCCTATAAACCCAAATTTGAAGCCTCATCAAACCCAAAAAAGCCCCACAGACCTCCGTTTTGGAAGCCTGTGGGGCTTTTGCTTATTTCATGTCAGTCGCGCTGATTTCGGGAAATCAGTCCTTTTTCAGAGCAACGGCAGCGGCGGCGGCGGCCAGAATGGCAGCCACGCTGAAGCCGATGACGGATCCGCAACCGCCGGCGGGCTCGGTCTCAGGGGTGGTGGGAGCCTCGGTAGGAGTCTCGGTGGGAACCTCGGTCTCGGGAGCATCGGTGGGCTCCTCGGTAGGCTCCTCGGTGGCCACTTCACCGCCAGTGGCGGCCAGAGCGTCCTCCATGGTGTCGAAGAACTGGAAACCCAGCAGCACGAACTCAGCGTTCAAGTTGGACTCGTTACCGTCGCCATACGCCCAGTTGAGCTCGATCTTGTTGATGACGTCGGAGGAGAAGTCGGGCTCATCCGAGAAATCGAAGAGCCAGTATTCCTCGGTACCGTCGCACTTGATCTGATTGGAAACGTTCTTACCGTAGATATCGATATCACGTCCCACGGTGACGGTCATGTTGGGGTTGGAATCCAGAGAAATGGCAGGAGCCTTGACCTTCAGCGCCACGACCTGATACTTGTGGTTCTTGTTGGGCAGATCGCTCTGGTTCTTGTAGCCCTCGTAGTATTTCTTCATGAGCTGGAGGTAGTTGATGGTAGCGTAAGCGTCAATTGAGCCGCCAAGACCCCAAGTACCGGTAAAGGAGACCGAGCCGTCGCGGTTGATGCTCATAGCGCAACCGGTGCCTTTCAGATACGTCTTGTGATTCTCAGCAAAAGCGCTCATGCTGGTCGCGTCGGAAATCTCGGGCTTGATCGCAGCGGAGGCATCGGTGTAGACAGCCTCGATGGTGATGTCGGCATTGTTCAGGGTGTAGTCAGCCCAGTCAGCCCAGAAGCCCTCCTTAGGAGGAACCTCGGGGACGCTCACGAGCTCAGTGTCGCCCTCAAAGAACGTGACCTTGCCGACCTCGTTACCCTCAGCGACGAAGGTAGCGGTATAGGAAGCGGGCTTCTCCGTGAGAACGTCGGCGACGGTCATAGAGAAGCAGAACGCGTCACACTCGGACGCCTGATTGAAGTAAACAACGTCATCCACAGGGCCGACGGTGGCCTTCCAGGGGGTCATCTGGGACGCGCCGTCCACGTAGGTAGCCGTCCACAGCAGGTCGCCTGTCATGTTGCGGCTGGTGGGGAATACAATGTCGATAGGGTCTTTGTCCACGTGGTTGCGCACGCTGACCAGAGCCAGAACCTCACCGCTGACGGTGGTAGCGTAGTCGGTATCCCACTGATACACCTTGAAAACGATGTAGTTCTCGTTGGTGTTGTAGGTAGCGAGAGAGCCGAAGTTGATCTGAGTCAGTCTCTTCCCCTCGGGGACAGAGACCATAGCACCGAAGGAATACCCCTTACCAATGCTGCCAAGGGCTTTGTTGGACTGCTCGCCCTCGAACATCTGCATAGTCTCCTCATTGACGGGAGCGAACTTATCCTCTTCCGCGGAAACAGACATAACGGCGGCGAAAGCGGTCATGACCATCAGAACGGACAGGACAAGAGCAAGAATTCTCTTTGCGTTCATGTTTTTTCTCCTTTGAAAAAGATTTACATACGGGCAGTATGCGTTGAGTATATTGTATATCAAAACCTTTGAAATGTCAAGAAATTTTTTTTGAATTCGGTGTTAAGATTTCGGTTTTTGTGGTTTTACACAATATGAGTCTGCCATTCTTATATTGAATCAATAAATCTTTTTTCTGTTTTTTCAGAAAATCTACCGATACCCCATGAAAATACCGTTCTCATAGACCGCGCGCACGGTTTTTCCGTGGGTAAAAATGAGGAACACGTAGGTTCTTTCGGCGGACAGACCCGCGAACGTACAGATCGACCAGTTGCCCTCGCCGTATTTCTCCAAAAGCTCCCTTTCGCCGTCGGGCTTCAGGTCAAGACCGTACTCCACCCGCAAAGTCACGGTTCCGCCTCCCTCTATGCAGACCGCGGGGGTTTCCCATCCCGTTCCGTAGAACAAAAGCTGAACCGAAAAAGACCCATTTTTTGGCAACGTCTCGCGGCAGCCCACGAACCGATTCCGCTCCTGAACAGCGGGCTTTCCTTCGGGTCTTTCCTCTGCTCCAATCTCCGTTGTCCACTCGGTTTCACCCTCGGTACGGAGTGAGCTCTCCACTCTTGACTCTGCCTCTTCCGTCTCCCCCTCCCCGTCGGACTCATTCTCCCGCGTTTCGGTGAGACTCTCCCCGCTCTCCTCCGGGGTATTCGTTGAAATCTCCACGGGAATTTTTACACACTGTCCATCCTCCCCCAAGCAGTAAATGGCTAATTCACCGTATTTTCCCGCCGTTACACCCATGTAACCCCCTGATCCGTCGGTGTATACCTTCAGAATTGCCCCGTTTTCAGCCTCTCCGTCTCCCTCAGCCGCGTAGCCGTCCAACAGAACCGCGATCCTGTTCTCAACCGCCTCCCCCACGGTCAACCGCAGACTTCTCGCGCTCCCACAGACTTGCAGCTCCCGGATTCGGACTCCGTCGGGTACTTCCAGCGTAAGAAGAAGGGCCATGACCCTTCCCTTTGTCAGACGGTCAAGCCCGTGGGACAAATTGACCGTCCATACCCCCTCGCTCTCCCGCAGAACAGCCACGGTGACGGGTTTTTCCGAAGCCTTCGAGGCGATCTCCCCATGGGCGTGACCCGCTGTGATTCCCCCAAGCGCCGCCATGACCCCCAGCAAAAGCCCGCAGATCAGGGCGGCGATGAATTTTTGATACCTGTCATGCCTTACCATACCGCCATTGTATGCCGACGGGGAGGCTCCCATAACCAAAAAAGCCTCCCTTCCGAAGAAAGGAGGCATGCTTTGATGATTCAGCAGCTTGGGCTGTCCAGATACCAATCCCCGTTCTCGTAGACGAAGGACAGGTACACCGTTTTCCACTCCTCGGGTCGATCCTCGGTATAGGAGCGGATGGACACCCGCAGGCGGGAGGCGTGGGAATACTCCACGATCTGCATGGAGGCGTAATCGTACACCCGCACGCCCTCCACCAAGGGAGACACGTACTGACTCATATACAGGAACTTCTCGTCCTCCGAGAAGCGGGCGGGCATGACCACCGACATCCCGTCGGCGGCGTAGCCCGTGAACAGGGACTCGTAGAGAGACTCTCTGTATTCGGTGCTGTACACCGCGGCGATGGCGGTCTGCATCTCGGCGATGCTTGCGTACTTGGCGTAGGGGGTTACGAACTGCTGACCGTTGTCGGTGACACCGTAGTAGCGGTGCACCAGAAGATCCTCCGCATCCCCGCGGGGATACACGGGCAGTCCCGCGCCAAAGAGCAGAACGTTGACCTCGTGGGAGGCCTCAATGACCTGCACCAGACGGTCATAGACCTCATCAATATCGGGGGCGGGCTCACGGCCGGCATCGCAGCAGGAGCTCATGACCACCATAAGCAGGATCAGAAGGATCAGAAAAATCGTACCGATTCGTTTCATGGCTTACTCCTCGTCAGGGGTGTTTTCGGTTTGGGCTTCAACGCCTGTCTCAGTTTCCGCCTCAATTTCGATCTCAACGGTCTCGGTGTCCATTTCCTCGGCATCGGTCTCCGCGTCCTCCTTCTCCTCCTTGGCCACCACGGTAAAGTTGGCCACGTACTGACCCTCGGGCAGGCGCATGACGATAACGCCGCCGGCGGTTCTGGAGAGAATGGACAAATCGGAGGCGGGGGTGCGGATGATGGTACCCTGATCGGTGATCATCATGAGGTCCGCATCCCCATCCACGGCAGCGATACCCGCCACAAGACCCGTTTTTTCGGTGACGTTCTGGCAACGAACGCCGAAGCCGCCGCGGTTGGCCATGGTACGGAAATCGTCGAAGGGGGAACGCTTGCCAAAGCCCCGCTCGGTGACAGTGACCAGATGCCTGGCATCATCCACCACAACGGCACCCACCACGCGGTCGCGGCCGCCGTCGCCCTCGCGCAGGGAGATACCCTTGACACCGCGGGCAGTACGTCCCATGCAACGAACGTTGTTCTCGTCGAAGCGGACGGCGTTACCCGCGGCGGTGGCGATGATGATCTCGCTGTCGCCCTTGGTGTGGAGGACGTAGAGCAGCTCGTCCCCCTCGTCCAGATTCATGGCGATCTTACCGCCCCGTCTCTGGTACTCGAAATCCGACAGCAGGGTGCGCTTGATGACACCGTTTCTCGTCACCATGACCAGATACTCGCCCTCGGGGAAGCCCTCCACGGCGATCATGGAGGTGATTTTTTCTCCCTCCACGAGCTGAAGCAGATTGACCACGTTGGTGCCCTTGGCGGTACGGGAGGCCTCGGGGATCTGGAAGCCGCGGATGCACTGCACCTTACCCGTATTGGTGAACATCATGACCGTGGAATGGGAGTGGACGGATACCACCTGCTCAATGTAGTCCTCCTCCTTGGTGGCCATACCCATGATGCCCTTACCGCCGCGTCTCTGGGCAGAATACACGTCGGTAGCCTGTCGCTTGATGTAGCCCGCGTGGGTCAGGGTCAGCACGCAGTAGCGGCGCTCCACCAGATCCTCGTCGTTGTTCTCGTTCTCCACCGCCTCAATACGGGTGCGGC
>JAZNUO010000004.1:0-10991 GCA_045592305.1 Eubacteriales bacterium
TTCGTCTCCAAAAAAGAAGCCATCGACACGACCACACCGACGGGCAAGTTCATGCTGACGGTGTTCGGGGCGGTGGCTGAGCTGGAGCGGGAGTACATCCTGCAACGGCAGAAGGAAGGGATCGCCATCGCCAAAGCCAACGGGGTCTACAAGGGCCGTAAGCCCATTGAGAGGCCCGATCTGCCCGCGGTGGTTGCCTTGTGGCGATGTGGCAAAATCACCGCTACGGAGGCTATGAGACGGCTTGACATGAAGCCAAGTACATTTTACAGGAGAGTGAAACGGTTATGAAAATACTGGTCGTGGAGCCTTTGGTGGCTCCTTATGAGAAAGAGATCGAGGGTGGCTTGGAGTCCATGCAGGCGGTGGTCGGTGGGTACATCCAGGCCATTTACCCTTTTGAGGATGACGAGCTGGCGCTGGTCTGTAATGAGGAGGGGAAGCTGTTGGGGCTTCCCTTCAATCGCGCTTTGGTGGACGAGGTAGGACGGGTGTACGACGTGGTGGTCGGGCCTTTCTTCCTGTGTCGGGCGCCGAGGGATGGGGAGGATTTTGAGGGACTAACGGAGGAGCAGGTGGAGTTTGGGAGGGAGAGGTTCAGACGGTTGGAGGTGTTTACGGGGTTGCTTTAACGGGTCCCATCTGCCCCCCAATCAACCATGCTTCCCTACACCAAATAATCCGATTTCACCGTGGAATTCTCGGTTTAACGCGATTTCACGGTGAAATTCCAAATCTCATCCGTAAAAGCTTTGATTATCTGCAAAATCACGAGAAGGTATCCATGCTTTCTCGGTTTTTGATCCGTAAAATAGGAAAGGAGGTGTTTCTATGATCTGGGCTTTGGTCGGTTTCGTTCTGACGCTGGGAGCCATGATTACCATGGATCTGTTCGGTCGCAAGTTCAAGAGATCTCACGCCGCGTAAGGCGGCGCGCACGGAAAGGAGGTTTATATGTCCGTTTTGTCGAAAATCGCCGCGTCGCCGCTCTCCCTGCTCGCTGAGGGGGTGTTCCTTGGAATCGCTGTTTATATGGCGTTGACGGGGAGGGGGGATGGGGGTCCCCTGAGGGAGTCGGATGAGTAAACACTACTAAGGCAAATCATCTATTGATGCTCGAACGGTTCCCATATGGTGGATATTGATATCCATAAACACCATAATCCACCGATTCCGTCGGTGGATTATGGTCTCAGTGGTTATTTATTTGCGCTTCCAGCGCCGCTTATAAATAAATCATTGATGTGAAACAACCATAGTCATTCGGCGACAGCCGAACGACTATGGTTCTATATATAAATAAACTGAATAAACGCGCGCAGTGGCGCGCCTGATATTAACCACCAACTTTTCTTAGCTATCGCATTCTCCAAACACTGATTCATCTGCAGAACGGGTAGAAGAATTGCTCAAAAACATAGTCAGTTCTTGATCCTCTTGAGATTGATTCGCAACCGGCATGCGATAGATACCATTTTCAGCTTTTCTCTGTTTCAATATTTTTGCCTCCGAACTGTACTTTGAAGGACAGGGGAAGGCTATTGCCAATTCTCCAGTTCCAGTACATGGGAAAGAAGACAACATCGCGGTCACTTTACGGATCTTTTTAATTAACGCATGGTCTATCTTTCGACTCGAATGAGGGTATACTCCTGATTTTTCGTAGTTCTCTACGACAGGCCAACACTCTTTACAAAATAAATACATTGTTTTCCTTGCCTCGGAATCGCTATCGGTACTTTTGAAATAGGAATCAAAAAGTTTTGGACAATTCATTCCTATGCTTTTCACCAAATTCCCTTCCATCCAATGAATGAATAAAACGATGTACGCTGCTCTTTTCTTCTCCTCGTATGATTTGTTTTGATCAAAATACAGAGAAATCAAATCATCATACTCAAAAATCTGATACCTTTCAATAACTATTTCAGGAGTATATAACACCGTGCTTTCACATGTTTGCAGTTGTTCTACCCTACTGTATTTTCCGAATAACAGTTCTATTAACTCACCATTCAATTCAGATAGATGATTTTCCGACATATGTTTCGCAAGTTTTGCTATTAAAGTTCCTTTTTGGCTCGTCTCATAGCGCCATAGATTAATCCATTCGTCCACATAAGCACCATAGTCCGTTAATCTTTTTGCCTTATCATAAAGATTATCGTACGACGCAAAAGCATCTGCGACCACAGTGTCTGAAACCTTTTTAGAATTGGTAATATTTTGGTTTTCCGTCAGGTGCAAAAGCGTTTTGGGAGTATTCTTGCCCCCCATGATGTCTTTATGGGGAGTCTGCTCAATTATCATGTTCAAATTCGCGTCATCGTCCAGCCTTGGAGCATTTTTCCTTGGTCTTTCATCAAATTTTGGAACCGTAAAACCAAGTGATTCTAGATAATTCAACTCTGCTTTTTTATTCTTAACATACTTTTCACTGTGTTTTTCAACTGTTCTGCTACAAACAATGCGATCTTTGTCGTACGAATCCGCCTCGTTGTAATCCAATCCATTCTTGACTATTCTTAAGTTTTCACTATCCTCCGCTTCCTCATGCTCACGTATCTTTTTTGAAATTGTTTTTGTCTTTACATTGGCGTATGCCAACAAAAAACAACGGGCAATGACCTCAAAAATAATCTCTTTGCACTGAACTCTCGATACTATGAAATCATGCTCCCATCCGTAAAATGTTGTATGAGCAAAGCATTCCTCTACGAACGGGATAAGATTTTCAGCCCATTCGCTGATATTATCATAAAGGGTCCGAAGAGTTTGAGCCATTTCTCCCTCGGCAATTTGAAAATTATATTGATGTTTGTCATTCATCTTTTTGTCTCCTATAGAAAAAGTATTTGTGCCATGTTCCACTGTTCCGTCACCAAACATTACTGATTCTCTTCTTTTCTTACCTATTTAAGAAAAAACAACACATGGAACGCGGAACATGGAACTTGGAACCGAAAAAAACTAAAAAAACGAAAAATCCCGATTTTGTTCGTATCAATTTTCCGCGATCGGTGATAAAATAACGGTCGAACCGAGATCCGGAACTTGGCACCACAAAATTTGGAGGATTATCCATGTTTAAAAATCGTAAACTATCGCCCACCAAAGAGGCCTGTACGGTTTCTAACAAAACTACCAAAGCCGCGAAATCGCTCAATTGGCGGTCTATGGTATTTTTCGATCCGCTCCAAACTGCGGAACCGCTCAATGGACCTGTGGAATACTTCGATCCGCCACAAGAAGATGAGCATAACAGCAGTACCCCACACGACCGATCTGATACGCACACAACATGCGACGACATCCCGATCGCCCCCTCAGTTGAGCATTCCGTATCAGCAAAGGCTAATCGATACCGCATAGGGTGGGATGAACTTGCTAATATTTTGAACTCTGATCGTTGTTCTCCCTCTGAGTCAATGGTTCCCAACAGTCAGTCAAAAGAAAGCTCTGATTTGAAATCCGAAATTCCAGTTTTGCCGTCTCAGAGGCAAAATGCAGAACCGATCAACCGAGATCAGCGAGACACGCAGTTTGCATCAGCTCCGATCAACGCCCCCCTCAGTCCTCTGCGTTTCCCTTCGACAGGGATCGTAACGGGGACTCCCGTAGCGGACAACGATTTCGTCTACTCGAATCCCTCGCAAGTAGGATATCCTCAACAAATGTTGCCCTTTACACAAGGAAGCACTCATGTCCAACCCAATCAGGGCATGACGGTTTATCCTCGCCGCCAAAAGGAACCCAAGCCCTCAGTTACGCCGTACAAGGCCCATCAAAAACTCGTTTCCCAATATTATTTTAAGGTTTTTGAGGGCAGCTTGTACATCTTCCAAAACGGCGTTTACCATCATTTGGATTCTGAAATGGCCAAGACGCTGATCATGGAACTTTGCGCGGAGGAATTATCTGTTACGGGACAACCCAGGTTCATATCCGACACACTGGATTTCCTTTTGACATCGGCACGAAACAAAATCGTTGAGGAAGCGATAAATAAAAATCTGATCTGCTTTGACAACGGGCTCATCGATATCCAAACCAACACGACCTATCCGGCTACACCCGAAATATTTACTACTCATCGCCTTCTGTGCGCGTTTACACCTCAACACATGGGCTGTCCGACATTCGATCAGTTTTTGCTGCACGCCAGTGGTGGTGATCCCGTCCTGATCGAACGGATCTGGGAATATATCGGTTACAACCTGACCCCAGGAAACCCCGCCAAAAAAATCTTCGTTTTGCAAGGCAAGGCCAATTCCGGCAAAAGCCTTTTGACCAATTTCCTTGCAAGTCTATTCCCGCACCACTGTGTCACATCTCTGGGGATTCATTCCCTGGAACGAACCTTTGCCCTTGAGTCCCTGATCGGTAAGAATCTTTGCATTTCAGGCGATCTGCCCGCCTCTCCGTTGAGATCCAGAACCATCAGTCTTCTGAAACAGGCGACAGGCGGTGACATGCTTCACGCTGAGATCAAATACATGCCTGCCGTGGATTTCAAGTGCCGAGCCAACTTCTCGCTGATAACAAACCATCCCTTGAGATTTTCCCAAGACGAAGATGCTTTCGCTGACCGCTTGATCGTCATTCCGTTCCGGTTCTCTGTTCCTTCAGAGGAACGAGATCCGAATCTGATGGATAAGATCCTTGCCGAACGAAACGCCATCGTGTACCGTGGGCTACAGACGTATCTGCGATTGACTCAGCGGAAATTCACCTTCAGCGGACAATTTGCCCTCAATGAGTGTGGGTGTTTTTCCGCGGGGAGCGGTTCTATCGGAAGCCAACTGGAAGGCGAGGTCGAGCAGTTCCTTGCTGATCATTTTGCTGCCTGTGAGGGCTGCTTCGTTCCAATGACAATAATCTTTGAATTATTCACCCTCGAAGGGCACCATGCCACACGATTAGAATTTGCCGATCTGGCCTACGCGCTTGCGATCAATATGTTCGGAGCTGAAAGGACGAAACGGCGTTTTGAAGGATATCCCAATGCTGTCCACGGCCTTTTGAACGTTTCCGTAAAGCCACACACATATGAAATTTTGAAAGCCAACAACATTATCAAATGAAGAAAGGAAAATATTATGCCGAACATCCCTCGTATGATGACAGTCCGTGAAGCCGCTAAAACAGGCATCCTCCCCGAATTCACCATCCGCGCCATGATCAAGCAAGGCCAGATCCCCGCCGTTTACTCGGGCAAAAAAGCCTTCATCAATTTCGATACGCTTTGTGAGTATCTCTCCAACCTCACCGTCCGCGAGAACGGAGGTGTAAACCGTGGGTAATGAGACGAGAAGAGTTGCGCCCGGCATCCGTCGAAGGGGCAACACCTACGAGTTTAACGCCTCCGCCGGCTATGACGGAAACGGTAAGCACATTCGCAATTATTCCACCTTTACTCCACCTGAAGGTGTCTCCGAGGCCAAGGCGGACAAGCTGGCTATGGAGGCTTATCAGGAATTCGCCAAAGCCGCCAAGGGCAACAAGGCCTTTGGGGAAACCATGCGATTCAGTAAGCTATGCGATATTTATTTTACGGAATACGCCCCCGTCAAGCTCAAGGCCGTAACAGCCGAGCATTACCTTTCCAACGTCCGCAATCACATTATGCCCGTGTTTGGGAATCGTCGGCTGAAGGATATCGCGACTTCTGATGTCACAGCTTTTCTGACAGGACTGGACTGTATGCCCGCTACGGCGAAAAAGATCAAAATCGTGATGCATAGCATACTGAAATTTGCCGTATCGCAAAAGTACATTAAGGAGAATCCCTGCTCAGGGGCAATCTGGAAAGAAGTAACCGAACAGGAGTACGGAAAGATTGAAAACGTCCTGACACTTCAACAGGCGCAACAGATGATGGACGACATGAAGGAGTACAGTCCCTTCCACACCATTATCAAACTGCTTCTGCTGACAGGTATGCGCTCGGGTGAGTGTCTGGGTCTGCGGTGGAGCTCGATTGACTTCGAGAAAAAGACCATCTTCGTAGACAAGACGCTTTCCTACGCCAACCGCACGTGGTTCCTGTCCTCTCCCAAAACGACACGAAGTACCCGCACCATCTCCATGGACGACATGGTGGTCGAGCTCCTCCTGAAGCATCGGGAGGAGCAGGACAAGGAGAAGGCCATCGTGGGGGCCGCATGGGCCCATCCCGAAATGGTATTCACTACTTGTCTGGGACAGTGGTATGACCGCAACCGACTCAACGATCAGTTTCAGCGCTACATACAGGACCATCGCGAAGCGTTGGGGCTGGATCACAAAATGACCGTCCACGGTCTTCGTCACACCAACGCTTCCCTCCTTCTCTATGCCGGAGAAGACATTGAGAACATATCGGCTCACTTGGGTCACGCCAGCGCGGATATCACATCGAGGGTCTATGCCCATATGTACGCGGAAGTACGGATCCGAATGGCGAAGACGGTTTCGTCGGCGCTGTTCAAGCCGCAGAAGTAAGGAATCCGATCCCACTTCCCCTTTATGGGGAGCAAAACTCCCGAAAGCATTGCCTTCGGGAGTTTGTTTTATTTCAATCCACTATAATGGTAGCATGGATTTGATTTTTTGTCAAGCGGGTTCAATAAAAATTCATATATTTTTCTCAAATATCTTCAAAAAACCCTCATATCCCGTTTTTGTGGCAGATTTGTGGCATTTGTTCTCTGATTCAATTCTGTCAAGAATGATTGATTTCCTTTCGTCAATCTGAAAAATCCTTTCTTATCAAGCAAAAACAAAGGATCCCCACAGATGTGAGGATCCTTCGGATATAAGATAAAAACTTATCTCTTGGAGAACTGAGGAGCGCGACGAGCGGCCTTGAGACCGTACTTCTTTCTCTCCTTCATACGAGGGTCGCGGGTCAGGAAGCCTGCGGCCTTCAGGGCGGGACGATACTCAGCGTCGGCGGTCAGCAGAGCGCGGGCGACACCGTGACGGATTGCGCCGGCCTGGCCGGAGATACCGCCGCCGGTCACGTTGGCGACGATGTCGAACTTACCGATGGTGCCGGTAACGCCGAAGGGCTGGTTGACGATGAGCTTCAGGGTCTCGAGACCGAAGTAATCATCGATGGAACGGCCGTTGATGGTGATCTCACCGCTGCCGGGGTACAGGCGAACGCGGGCGACGGACTTCTTTCTGCGGCCGGTGCCGTAGAAGTAGGGCTTTGCACTGGTATACATATTCATTGACCTTCCTTTCTTTGATTATGCCTCGTAAGTCTCGGGCTTCTGAGCCTCGTGCTTATGAGCGGCGCCTGCGTAGACCTTCAGACGGGTGAAAGCCTTGGCACCCAGGTGGTTGTGGGGGAGCATACCCTTGACAGCGAGCTCCATTGCGCGCTCGGGCTTGGTGGCCATCATAGTCTTGGCCTGGACGGACTTCAGACCGCCGACGTAGCCGGAGTGACGGTAGTAATACTTCTGCTCCATCTTGCGGCCGGTCAGGACTGCCTTCTCGGCGTTGATGACGATAACGAAGTTACCGCAATCGGCATGGGGGGTGAAGGTGGGATCGTTCTTGCCGCGCAGCAGATCGGCGACAACAACGGCAGTTCTACCCATGGGCTTATCAGCGGCGTCGACGACGTACCACTTACGCACCACGGTCTCGTTCTTCTGCATGTAAGTAGACATTGTTTCTTTCTCCTTTTAGATTCTTCCATACTCCGTCAACCGCCTTTTCACGGCGCGGCAAACGGGCATGGGTCTTTTTTTACTCACGGCGGTTATTATAACATACTTTGAGTCACTTGTCAAGTGCTTTTTGAAAAATTTTTGATTTTTTTAATTTAGACCCTGTCAATCTCTCGTTTTCTCACGTTTTCGCCTGTTTTGCTCGTTCGTACTTTCGCGCCATCACATTTTCGGTACAGTTTCCCACATCCCCGCTTCCCTGTTTTTGTGCAGGATCAACAAGAGAAGGCCGCCCACTCACGGAGCCGAGGCGGTGGGTTTTGGCGGTCTGGGGGGTCTATCCCCGTCCGCCCCCGCATAGAATGGAGCAGACGGGGCGTAGACCCCAAAAGAAAGGATGCAAGCGCATGGAATATTCGTCTACATATCTGCCCGAGGGTCAACTCCTGACCACCACCCGTAATCGGGAATACACCGCCTCTTTGCAGGGCTTGGAGAAGGCCATGGAAACGGGTGCCATCATCGAGGGAACTGCCATCCTCTGCGATGCGGAGCTGAATCTGCACGTGGACTTTCCCAACCTCGTGGGGGTGCGGGGGATCATTCCCCGAGCCGAGGCGGTGTGGAGCCGCGACGGAGAGCCGCCTAAGGATATTGCCATTCTGACCCGTGTGGGCAAGGCGGTAGCCTGCAAGGTGACGGGGATCGAGCACCGCGAGGAGGGCTCAGGCGCGGGGACAACGGTCTATCTCTCCCGCCGTCTGGCTCAGGCCGAGTGCGCCGCGAGCTACTTGGAGGGGCTGCAGGCGGGGGACATCGTCCGCGCCAAGGTGACTCATCTGGAGAGCTTCGGGGCCTTCGTGGATCTGGGATGCGGGCTTCCTTCCCTGCTCTCGGTGGACGGCATTTCCATCTCCCGCATCGCCCATCCCAGAGATCGGCTGTACAACGGTCAGCTCATCTGGTGCGTGGTCAAGAGCGTTGACCGCGAGACGGGGCGGATCTTCGTATCCACCCGCGAGCTGTTGGGCACTTGGGAACAGAACGCGGCGCGGTTCACCCCGGGGCAGACCGTGGCGGGGATCGTGCGGAGCGTGGAGGAGTACGGGGTCTTTGTGGAGTTAGCCCCCAATCTGGCGGGGCTGGCCGAGGTGCGGGACTGCGACCGCGAGGCGGTTCACTCCCTCGTGGGGCGAACGGCGGCGGTGTTCATCAAGAGCATCATTCCCGAGCGTATGAAGATCAAGCTGGTGCTCATCGACGCGTACAGAGGCGAGCCCGTGCCCCTGCCGAGGCTTCAATACTTCATCCGCGGGGACGAGGTGAGTCACATCGACCGCTGGGTATACTCCCCCGTGGGTGCGAAAAAGCGGGTGGAGACGGTGTTTTGAATTGGGGTTTATCGTTCCGATAAACCGCAATCGTGAAATACGCGCTGTGCGCGTGTGAAATTCGCCCTTACGGGTGAGTTGTGGAGGAGATCCTTCGGGTCTCTCCATTTAAATTGCAATTAGAAACCCGAGGGGTTTTTTTCCGAAACTTGCCCCGAAGGGGCAAACATCACGCGACCAACGGGAGCACATCACTCGCCCGCAGGGCGAACATCACGTGCCGCTTGCGGCACGCATCACTTTGGGTTTGTCGCTGAACGGAGCTCAGCAGAACGATAGACCCAAATTTGAACCATCCCACAACAAAGGAGGCTCGCCCGCTTGGGAAAGCCTCCTTTTCGGTCATGGCGGGATCAGACGGTGTGCACGCCGTTTTCGTGGTCGGCGTTTGCGTCGATGCCGTACTTTTGGTTCTTTCTGTACTCGAAGAACTTCAGCGCCACCTTATCGAACAGAGCATAGGACAGCACGTCCTCGTCCTGCTCCAGGTAGCCCGCGGGGATCTCGGCGCGGAGCTTCTCCAGCTCGGGAGCCAGACCGTCGGCGGGACGGTGGGTGATGGGGGTCTGGTCGCCGATGATGGTTCTGGCGAATTTGGGATCGATGGCCACGGGGGTCTTACCGTACTTACCCAGCACGATGTCCTTGAACTCCTTGGTGCAGGTCTTGTACCGCTCGCCCATGAGGACGTTGAACACGGCCTGGGTACCCACGATCTGGGAGGAGGGAGTGACGAGGGGAGGATAGCCCACGTCGGCGCGGACACGCGGAACCTCCTCCAGCACCTCGGTGAGCTTCTCCTCCTTGCCCGCCTGCTTGAGCTGGGACATGAGGTTGGAGAGCATACCGCCGGGCACCTGATACAGGAGGGCGTTGACATCCACCTTCAGCACCTTGGGATCCATGAGACCTTCCTTCAGGTACTTCTCGCGGAGAGGGGTGAAGTACTTGGTGATCTTATCCAGCTTCTGGAGATCCAGGCCGGTGTCGTACTTGGTGCCTGCCAGAGTGGCAACGATGGGCTCTGTGGGGGGCTGGGAGGTACCCAGAGCCATGGGGGAGATAGCGGTGTCGATCACGTCCACCCCTGCCTCGACGGCCTTCAGGATAGTCATGGAGGCCAGACCCGCGGTATAGTGGGTGTGGAGCTGGATCGGGATGCTGACGGCGGACTTCAGGGTCTTGACCAGCTCGTAGGCATCGTAGGGCTTGAGAAGTCCCGACATATCCTTGATACAGATGGAGTTCGCGCCCATCTCCTCAAGCTGCTTGGCGTACTTGGCGTAGTAGTCAAGGGTATAGACCGCGCCCGTGGTGTAGGAGAAGGCCGCCTGCACGTGACCGCCCTCGCGGATGGTGGCATTGATGGCGGTTCTGAGGTTTCTGGGGTCATTGAGCGCGTCGAAGATACGGATGATGTCGATACCGTTGGCGATGGACTTCTGAACGAAATACTCCACCACGTCGTCGGCGTAGTGGCGGTAGCCCAGAATGTTCTGACCGCGGAACAGCATCTGCAGCTTGGTGCGCTTGACGGTGTTACGGATCTTGCGGAGTCTCTCCCAAGGGTCCTCGTTGAGGAATCTCATGCAGGAGTCGAAGGTCGCGCCGCCCCAAGCCTCCAGAGAGTGGTAGCCCACCTCGTCCATGGCGGACAGGATGGGGAGCATCTCCTCGGTGGTCATACGGGTGGCGATCAGGGACTGGTGAGAGTCACGCAGTACGGTTTCGGTAATTTTTACCTTGCTCATATTTATGACCATAGCTTTCGCCTTGCGAAAACTTCCTTTCTTGCGGAATTGTGGCTGGTTTTGTGTAGCAAAATCGCCATCGCTCCGATGGCGAAAGTCACAAAACGCTGTTTGAAAGATTTATCTTTCAAACCTATTCCCTTTCAGAATTTCAGTAAATACCCAAATACTTATGAAGGTTTTTG
>JAZNUO010000005.1:0-2341 GCA_045592305.1 Eubacteriales bacterium
CCATATCCCGAAGGAACTCCACCGCGGCGGCGGCCAGGTTGACGGGATCCATGCTCTCGCCGCTGATCACGATGGCATCGGTGCCGTCCTCTCCCGACTTATTGCGCAGGGTGACGGGGAACGCGTCCTCGATGATGCGGAGGTTGACGTCGTAGGAACCGAAAATAAGGGCGGTGGTCTCGGCGTTATCGATCTTGATGATTCTTTGGTTCATGTATGATTGTGCTCCTGTCAGGATGATTTCTCGCGTGAAAATTCGTAATTCGTAATTCTCAATTCGTAATTGCTTTTCGCTCATGCTTTCTTTGCGCAAAAACGCAATTCACGGCAAGAGACACCGCGGAGGGATCCATGGGGACGAGCCCCTTTGGTTCGTCCGCGAGTAACCGAATGCTTCCCGTTCTTCATTACGAATTACGAATTGCGAATTGTGAATTACGAAGGATCCTCCAC
This sequence comes from Eubacteriales bacterium, assembly GCA_045592305.1. Taxonomy (GTDB): domain Bacteria; phylum Bacillota; class Clostridia; order Oscillospirales; family CAG-272; genus CAMEON01. The sequence continues at coordinate 454 of JAZNUO010000005.1, forward strand.
CTCGATGATCCGCTCGGCGGCGATGTCCTCGATGAGGGTGAGGCGGCAGGACAGGGTGAGGGAGTCCTCGCCGTGGGTGACGGTGACGGACTTACCAAGAAGAGTCCCGCCCGGGATGGCGGCGATATACTTAGCCAGCTCAAAATAAGCCAGCTCCTCGGCCTCGGCGTAGGTACGGGTGGCGGTGGTGATCTCGTAGGGAAGATGCCAGACGGTGCGGGTGGAAATGGGAAATCCCACGCCTTCCGCAAGACCCCATGATTTCTCATCCTCCATTATATCACAAAACTCCCCGGGATTTCCACACTTATTTGAAAACTTTATGTGACGACCGAAAAAAATCACGCTTTTTTCGTGACAAATGCCTCCGTTTGCGCCCTGCGAGGCGGTCAGATAGGTCTTTTGCTCATAGGACAGGGGGACGGTCACAGAAAACTCCCGCGCGGTACGGGCCAAAACACGGGCACGGGCAGATTCGATCCGAACGCCCACTTGGGTGGAATCGTACAGCCCGCTGACCAGCACCTGTCCCGCGCTGACGGTCTGTCCCGCCCTGACGCGGACGTTCCCCGATTCCAGCTCGATATACTCGATGACCCCGCCTCGGGATGCCACCAGATCGCGGGGGCTGTCGGGCTTCTGCTCGGGGGGCTTTACCGCCTCCCGCACCTCTACGTAGGCGACGGTCCCCTTTCGGTTGACCGACAGCCATGCCAGACGGCGGTCATAGAGCAGGACGTTATTTTCGGTAACGTCGGCCTCAAAGCCGCGGATGGGGGTTCCCACCGTCAGCCCACAGGCGGCGAGGGATTCCCGCACGGCGCGGTCGGATACGTTCTGATTTCCGCTGACACGGATGTCCCAGAACACGCTTTGGGCGAGCAGGTACAGTACCACCCCCAGAAAGGCTCCGAGCAAAAGCCCCAAGCGGCGGGACAGACGGCGCAGGAGCAGGGGGAGTCCCCCTTCCCCGAGAAGTGTCAGGGGGATGCCGTACTCGGCGCAGACATCACGCAGGGCGCGGGCGGTGGGGAGGCATAGGCGCAGGGAGATGCCGCCGTCCTCGCGGTTTTGGATATCCTCGTAGGTCAGGCGGTAGCGGCGGCAGACCTCCAGCAGACGGGCGGCGTGGTTTTCGTCGGTGGAGAGGGTACGGTAGCCCATGAGGAGGTAGGGTAGAGAGGGGATCATACCGCCACCTCCCCGTCGGAAAAGCTCACCGAGCAGATATACCCCTCGATGCCCACCGCTCCCGCCAGATAGGCGGTGCAGATGAGGCGGCAGCCCGTGACGGTCAGGGTGGCATCCTTCACCGCCAGCCTCACCTCGCAGGGATTAAAGTCCAGAATCCCCGTACAGCCGTGGACGGTGAGGGTGTTGCGCCCCCGCAGTTCCAGACGCAGACCTCCTCCCGTCACGTCGGCGGGGATGTCCAGCTTCACCGCCAGCCACTCCGACAGAGTACGGCGGGGGGCTTCGGGGGCGCCGTCCCGTCCCGCTCTGCTTCCGATGGTCTCTTTTGTCTTGCGCTGATTCATGATTTCCGTCCTCCCGCCATATAGTGTTTGCACCAAAACTATATGCAGGGGGCTTTACCGTCATGACCCACAACCGCCGCTCCGTCTTCCCCGCCCGCCCCAAGTCTCCCGCCCGTCCCTCGGCGGGTCAGGCGGGGTTTCTGCTCATGTCCACCTTCTGCTTTATCCTGGTCCTCCGCAATTCCGACGCGGCCATCGAGTACATGGGGAGGGGGCTGACGTTATGCGCGCGCACTGTCATTCCTTCCCTGTTTCCCTTCATGGTGATCTCGGAGCTTTTGGTATCCAGCGGAGCGGGCGAGGCCTTGGGACGGCTTTTTTCGGGGGTCATGCGGCGGGTGTTCGGGGTG
>JAZNUO010000006.1:0-1909 GCA_045592305.1 Eubacteriales bacterium
TCTGGACGATCTGGTTCGGAAAAGCGGACGGGGAGAGGCAGCGGTGAGCCCGTATCTCACACCCCGTGAGGCTAAGTACGCCCGCGTCCATCTGTCCTCCCGCCTATCCGCGGGGACGGCGGTTCTGTGGGGCGGCTACCCCGAGGCTGAACGGGTACGGGTGGTGATCCTGCCCGACTATACCGAGGGCTTGGTGGATCCCACTGCCCTTGGGTCCGACCCCGCGGCGGCTCTGACCGATGCGGGTTTGGACGATTTAGCGGAGACCATCCGCGGCGCGGTATGCCCTGTGCTGGTCAAGGGCTCGGGCTTCCGCGAGCTTTCCCACCGCGACTATCTCGGCTCTGTGCTGGGTCTGGGACTGGAGCGGGATGCCATCGGGGATATACTCATGCCTGATACCCATTCGGCCATTCTCCTGACCGACACCCGCGTGGGGGATTTCCTCACCACCCAGATGGAGAAGGTGGCCACCGATACCGTGAGAGTCAGCCGACTCCCCGAGGGGGCAGCCCTCACGGGGACGAGACGGCTTCAGCCCATCACCGACACCGTCGCCTCGGAGCGGCTGGACTGCGTGGTGGCGGCTCTCTGCAATCTGTCCCGCGAGAAGGCGCAAATGGCTGTAAGGTCGGGGCTGGTGGAGCTGGACTACGAGGCGGTGGAGGACTGCTCGGCTACCGTGGACGCACCCGCGGTCATATCTGTGCGGGGCTTTGGCAAGTTCGCCGTCCACGCCTTTGACGGCACCACCCGAAAGGGAAGGATACGGCTGGCGGCGGGGAAGTACGTGTAAATCGTAATGATGATAGCCGATTGCAAAATGTTCAAATTGGGGTTTAACGGGCAGGGGTTTCACCCCTGCACCCCACTTAAACCCTTCTTGAAAGCCTCCTCGCTTTCGCTCGGTGCAAATTCGCCTTCGGCGAAGTTTGCGAAGGGTTTAAGAATCCCAAGAACCTTCAAATAAGTATTATTTATCAATGATTGTTTAAAAGTTTTGAAGATTCCAAAGGGACTTTTCCAAAAGTCCCTTTGGCGGGGTGCAGGGGCAGAGCCCCTGCCGATAAACCCAAAATTGTAAAGAGGGAGCTACATACCATCTCCCGCGACGAGTACCAAGGTATGCGGTGGCATTACAGAAATGGCCGTTTGTACCGCCGCCCTGAGTTCCGCGACGTGTTTTACTTTGACGGTATGGAAAAATTTATTGTGGGGCGGAAGATTACGGAGCGCGCCGCAGAGGGTGATGAGTATCTTATCGTGGTCTTTGATCGGCAACCCACCACCCCGAATTCATCTTCAGCGCCGAGGCCTATCGGTGGCCATAAAATTGAAAATAGCGGCGTATTCCGCCGATATTCATAAACGTAACTTTTAACATAACATAAGGAGCTTTGAAAACCAATGTCCAAGGATTACAACAGCACTCTGAATCTGCCTCAGACCTCCTTCCCCATGAAGGCGGGTCTGCCTCAGCGTGAGCCCGATACCCTCCGGTATTGGGAGAGCATTGATCTGTACAACGCCATGCTGGGGAAGAACAAGGATAAGACCCCCTTCATCCTCCACGACGGCCCTCCCTTCTCCAACGGCTTCATCCACATGGGTCACGCCCTGAACAAGACCCTGAAGGATTTCATCGTCCGTTCCCAGGCCATGATGGGCCACTACACCCCCTACGTTCCCGGCTGGGACAACCACGGTCTGCCCATTGAGCGCGCCATTGAGAACTCCAAAAAGAAGCTGAACAAGAACATGTCCGTGCCCGAGTTTCGCAAGGCCTGCGAGGACTTTGCCGAGGACTTCATCCAGAAGCAGATGGAAGGCTTCAGGCGCCTGGGCGTGGTGGGCGACTGGGAAAACCCCTACCGCACCATGGACAAGCACTTTGAGGCCCAGGAGGTCA
>JAZNUO010000007.1:0-1673 GCA_045592305.1 Eubacteriales bacterium
GACCGCTTGGCCTCCGACTTCCCGCCGAGCAGGAGAGTGAAGCACCCACCGCAAAGCCCCCCGAGGACGCGCCCCAAGACTCTACCGAACCGCCCTCTCATCCCGAAACCGAGAGCCAAAATCCTCCCGCCGCGACCGAATCCGTAACCCAATCCGAGCCCACGATTGAACCTGCGACCGAACCCGTAACCGACCCCGCAACCGATCCCGAGCCCCCCGCCCCGCCCATCCCTGACGGTTGCTTTCCCATTACTTCGGCAGACCTCAGCGAGACTCTCCGCGGCTCTGGCTACATTCACAACCAAGGGATCACTCTCCCCCAGACCATCCCTGCTGACTCTCCGTGGCGGGTGGAAAGCCCCGCGGTCCTGATCGTGAACACCCACCCCTACGAGGGCTACCACGATGGCTCGGCGTGGTACGATCCCACCCAAGGTGGGCTGGCGTTGACCGACTCCCCGAACGCGCCCGACGGCGTGGTGGCGTTGGGGGTCGCCCTCACCCGCGCCCTGCGGGACAATGGTGTGACCGTCATCCATCTCCGCATCCCCACCACCCCGGAGGAATCCTCCTCCGCCCTCTACGATCGAACCGAGGCCATGATCCGCCACTACTGCCGCCTCTACCCCGACATCGGTCTTGTCCTTGACCTCCGCCGCTCCGCCGAGCTGACCGACACAGGGGGGATACTGCGCACCGAGGGAAGCACGAACGGCACCCCTTGCGCCCAGCTCCGTATCACCGTCAGCGGCGGGCGGGGCTCCACGGCTTTGGGGTACGATCTCGCCGCCGCCCTCGCCCTGCGGGAGAGCCTGTGGGAGCAGTCGCCTACGGTCAGCCGTCCCGTGCGGGTCAGAAGCGGGAGCGGCCTGCTTCCCGAGCTGGGGGATCAGCGGGTGCTGACTTTGGAAATGGGCGCGGCGGGGAACACCTACGCCGAGGCGGTAAGGCTGGTGCCCCCTCTCGCGCAGGCTCTGAATGGTATTTTGCAAAAATTCGGCTGAAATTGGAAAAATAATTTCCAAAACCCCTTTACAAACGACAAAAAATGTGCTATAATAGTTCCAAATAAAGAAATCCGCGAAAGCGGGGACGGAGTGGCGCATGGAGCAGACAACCTACCTCGAGCGAATCAAAAAAATCAAGAGCAGCCGAAAGATCACCAACGATAAGCTGTCCGAAATGACGGGCATCCCTCTGGGAACCCTGTCCAAGCTGCTGGCGGGTGTCAGCGATTCTCCCAAGCTCTCCAACATCGTGGCCATCAGCCGCGCCTTGGATTGCTCGCTGGATTGGCTCATCACGGGGGTTCCCGAGAATACCAATAACTACACCTTGGAGCCCGAGGAGATGACGCTGGTGGAGTCCTACCGCGAGCTGGACGGCTACGGCCGCGCCCTGACTCTGGCGGTAGTCGAGATGGAGAAATCCCGCGCTCAGCGTCAGGCCGACGAGGAGGCCATCAGGCTCCACGATGCCGCCCGCCGAGGAGCCCGCCGCGGCGCGCCCAGACTGCGCCGTCCCGAGGAGGGAAGCGAGACCGATACCGCCGCCGTGTTCCGTGTCAGCGTGACCGATGCCCTGCCCGAGGAGTCGGTGCCTGCCGCCGAAGCCGCTCCCGCCCAGCCCATCACCGCCGCCCATCTCATCCGAGGCGGAAAGGCTGCCGAGGA
>JAZNUO010000008.1:0-1544 GCA_045592305.1 Eubacteriales bacterium
TGTGCTTCTACTCCAAGGGCACCACCGACATCGAGTTCCTGTTCCCCTTCGGCTGCCGCGAGCTCTGGGGTATCGCTGACCGTACCGACTACGACCTGACCCAGCACCAGACGGTTTCGGGCGAGTCCATGGAGTTCTTCGATCCCGAGACCAATGAGAAATACATTCCCTACGTGGTCGAGCCCTCTCTGGGCGCTGACCGCGTGACCCTCGCCTTCCTCTGCGACGCTTACGACGAGGAGATCGTAGACCCTGCCAAGAACGATGTCCGCGTGGTGCTCCACCTCCATCCCGCTCTGGCTCCCGTCAAGGCCGCCGTCCTGCCCCTGTCTAAGAAGCTCTCGGACAAGGCTCTGGAGGTCTATAACGATCTGGCCAAGCACTTCAACATGGAATTCGACGAGACCGGCTCCATCGGCAAGCGTTACCGCCGTCAGGATGAAATCGGTACTCCCCTTTGCATTACCTACGACTTCGAGTCCGAGACCGACGGCTGTGTGACCGTCCGCGACCGCGACACGATGGAACAAGTAAGGCTGCCCATCTCCGACCTCAAGGCACATATTGAAAAGACCATCGCATTTTGAGTGCATACGGGTGGGCGCGGCTGAAAGGCTTGCGCCCGCTCTTTGTTTTTCGTATTGTCCATCTTACTACATCAACAAGGAGACCATCATGGCAACCCCCCAAAAAACCGCCAAGAATCCCCACGAGGGACACCGCAAGCGACTCCGTGAGCGCTATGCCCGCTCGGGCATGGATGATTTCGCCCCCCACGAGGTGCTGGAGCTGCTGCTCACCTACGCCATTCCCCGCGTAGACGTCAACCCGCCGGCTCACGCCCTCATCAAGCGGTTCGGCTCGGTGGCGGGGGTCATGGACGCTACCGAAAAGGAATTACGTGATGTCAAGGGCATCGGCCCCGAGGCGGCGCGGTTTCTGAAGATGCTCCCCGCGGTGTTCCGCCACTATCAGTTGGCAAACTGCGACAGCAAAGATACCTTTGATACCGTAGCCAAGCTGGGAGACTTCCTCCGCGCCCAGTACACGGGAGTCACGGTAGAGCGGGTCTACCTGATCCTGCTGAACAACCGCCTGAAGCTCATTGACTGCATCACTCTGGGAGAAGGCTCGGTGAACTGCTCCTCGGTGACGGTACGCACCATCGCCGAGCACGCCTTCCGTGAAAACGCCGCCGCGGTGGTGCTGGCACACAACCATCCCAGAGGATTGGCCATTCCCTCGGGCGCGGACTTGGAGGTTACCCAGAGCGTGGAATGCGCCCTGGAGACCATCGGTGTCCCCCTTCTGGAGCACTTGATCGTAACCGAGAACAGCTACGCCCCCATCCTGCGCCACCACAAGGGACTTCTGCGCGCCTCCCCCAAGGCGGGGCTGACCGACAAGGAGTTCTATCAGCGGTTCTATGGGGAGAATTGAATCCCCAAAAGCAGAGTCTTTTTTGAGAAAGGCTCTGCTTTTTTGCACAAATTTCCCCGAAGCCCTTGCAATTTGGTTCAAAATTGTGTATGATATAGATAATG
>JAZNUO010000009.1:0-5851 GCA_045592305.1 Eubacteriales bacterium
CGTGCTCGATATACCGCTCGGCGTAGGCCTTCCCGGTTCGATATGCCGCCGAAAGCGGCCCGATATGCGCCCGTAGGGCGCAAGAACTCACCGATAAACCCAAATTTGAAATCCCCTCCCCTATCTCAACCCCAAAGAAAGGCACCTCCCATGAGCATTTCCGAAAAATCTCTGCAAAAGCACTACGACTGGCAAGGCAAGATCGAGGTAGTGACCCGCTGTCCCATTGAGAGCCGCGAGGATCTGTCCCTCGCCTACACCCCCGGGGTGGCTGCGCCCTGCCTGGAAATACAGAAGGACGTAAGCAAATCCTACGACCTGACCCGCCGATCCAATCTGGTGGCGGTAATCACCGACGGCACCGCGGTGCTGGGTCTGGGGGACATCGGCCCCGAGGCGGGGATGCCCGTCATGGAGGGCAAGTGTGCCCTGTTCAAGGCCTTCGCCGACGTGGATGCCTTCCCTCTTTGCATCCGCTCCAAGGACGTTGACGAGATCGTCCGCACGGTTTACCTCCTGTCGGGGAGCTTCGGCGGCATCAATTTAGAGGACATCTCCGCCCCCCGTTGCTTTGAGATCGAGCGCCGACTCAAGGAGATCTGCGACATCCCCGTGTTCCACGACGATCAGCACGGCACCGCCATCGTGGTGGCGGCGGCACTGCTCAACGCCTTGAAGGTGGTGGGCAAGGAGATCGGCAAAGTCCGCGTGGTCATCAATGGCGCGGGGGCGGCGGGGATCTCCATCGGGCGGCATCTGCTCAATATGGGGGTGAAGAACCTGACCATGGTGGATCGTTTCGGCGCGATCTACAAGGGAAAGCCCGAGAACAACCCCGCCCAGGAGGATATGGCGCAGATCACCAACCCCGACGGGCTGACGGGGAATCTGGCAGAGGTCTTAGCGGGGGCAGACGTGTTCATCGGTGTCTCTGCCCCGGGAATCGTGACTCCCGAGATGGTGGCGAGCATGGCGCGGGATGCCATCGTTTTCCCCATGGCCAACCCCACCCCCGAGATCATGCCCGATTCGGCGCTCCAAGCGGGGGCGCGCGTGGTGGGTACGGGTCGCTCCGACTTCCCCAACCAGATCAACAACGTGCTGGCCTTCCCCGGCATCTTCCGCGGGGCTCTGGACTGCCGCGCCTCCTGCATTAACGAGGAGATGAAGGTGGCCACCTCCTACGCGCTGGCTTCCCTCATTCCCGAGAGTGAGCTCTCCGAGACCAACATCATTCCCTCCGCGCTGGACAAGCAGGTGGCGCGCGTGGTGGCGGACGCGGTGATCGCGGCGGCGAAGGAGACGGGGGTGGCGAGAATTTAATACTGCATAGCAAAGAGATACCCCGTCCGACAAGAATCGGGCGGGGATTATCGTATGAAGGGATACTTTTAGGGTAACGGTTCATTATGAAGTGGTCATTCTGAGCGAAAGGCGCACGGAGTGCTGCAGAGCCGAAGAATCCCTCCCCGTTTTGTCAACGCTACCAAGTCAACACTACCAAAGGGAGAACGGTATTACCCCAACAGGAGAAGCAATCCCAGCAGGATCACGGTCTCGTCCAGATCCCCCCGATCCTCCCCTTCCCCCTCGCGGAGCAGAAAAAGGATCAGCCCCAGAAGCAGAAGCTCCTCCAGTCCCAGACCGTTCCCCAAAAAGGAGCGCGCCGAGGCAAAGAGGGAGTGCCCGAGGGCGGGGGTGCCCGTTGATCGGGAGGCGGACTCGCGGGGCGAGGGCTTTACCGTGTCGGCGGGGGGGCCGTCCTGGGTGGAAGTCTCGTGAGGACCTTCGGCTTCGCGGGACGGTTGAGCTTCCTCCGCCACCGCGAAGGAGGCAGGCAGGGTACGAGGCTGGTGGCGGTGACTGTCCCCCAGCTCGCTGACCCGAGGGAGACCGTCAAAACGGGGGGTAGGCTGTGGGGCGATGGGGAGCTCGGAGGCGGGCGGAGCGGTCATTTCGGGGGGAATCATACTCCCCAGAGGTCGTTCCTCCCCGTCCACGATGGCGTGACCGCTGTAGTTGGGGGGCACCTGCACCCGCTCGGGACGGCTTTGGCGGTAGGAGGGGTAGCGGTCATCCATGGGGGAGGACTTTTCGCGGCGGGTGATGCCTCTGTCTTTACTGTACACGGTCATTCCTCCCTTCGGCAGGCGGGGTCGCGGCTCCGCCCAGGGAGCCCAGCAGTCCCGTCAGGGAGATGCCCGACCGCTCCAGCGCGTCCCAGATCCGACAGAGACGGATGACCGTCTCGGCGGTCTCGCGGCGGTGAGGGCTCAAGTAGGGCTTGAGGGCGCAGAGCAGAGCGGTGTGGCGGTCAGCGGTATGGGGGCGGGATGCGTTGGGGGCGCTGCCAACACCTCGCCCGAGGCTCCCCAGAAGGGGGGTCACGTTCTCCATCAAGGAGGGGAGGACGGTCAGAAGGGCGGGGTCGGACAGGAGCGCGCCCAAGGGATTGCCGTTGCCTTGGGTGGGCGGTGGAGCAGCCCCCGCCGCGGCGGCGGGTTGAGCCGTGGACTCAGGAGGGGGCGGGGGTGACTGCGCCTCGGCCTCGTCTAAAAGCCGCTCCAACAGCCCTTGGGAAGGCGGGGGCGGAGTCGCCATGGGGGTGAGTTCCTGATCCATTCCGTCACCTCTGCCCGCCTTGGGGATTTCCGCCGAGCATCTGCATGAAGCGGGTAATGTCCTCGTCGGTGGCCGCCGACAGAACGGCGCGGAGGGCGGTCATGTCCATCTGTGCCAGCGGAACGCGGCTCACGTCCACGCCGTACTCCGAGAGGAGCTTTCCCAGTACCCCGCGAAGCTGATCGTCGCTGAGCTTGAGCAGTCGGTCAAGGCTTTTTTTATCCAGTTGCATAGAATACCCCTTTCGCCGCCGTGAGAGTGCGCCGTGACCCGCGGCGAGGCCGGCGGAAAGGGCGGCTACTTTCATGGTATGCAGCGGTCGGAAAGCTGCAACAAAAAAGTGTGATTTCTTTGGAAAAAACTTGAAAAACACATGGACAAACAAGGGGTTTCGTGGTATACTGTATGGTGGAGTGTGATTCGCCTCACCGAAAGGAGACAGCCATGACCCTGCTCGTGCTTTCGGACAGCCACGGCCGTTCCGATCTCATCAACGAAGCCATCCGCCGCGCCCGTCCCGACGGCATTCTCTTTGCGGGGGACGGTCTGCGCGACCTCTCCTACTGCGACCTGCCCGACCGCGGAGAGGGATGCCCCCTGTGGGCGGTGGCGGGCAACTGCGACCGCATGACCGCCCCCCTCATCATAAACGGCAGACGCTTCGAGCCCGAAAACGAGGAGCTGGCAGTGGTGGAGGATATGCGTATTCTGCTCATGCACGGTCATAGGTACGGAGTCAAGGGCGGACTCGGTCATGCCATCGCCCGCGCGGTACAGAGGGAGGCCGACGTGTTGGTGTTCGGTCACACCCATGTCCCCTTGGAGCTGCATCTGCGCCCCGACAGCGGAAGAACCGACTTTTCGGTCATCAAGCCCCTGACCGTATTCAACCCCGGAAGCCTCGCGGAGCGGCGTGCCACCTTCGGCACTCTGACGGTGCGGGGAGGCATACTGCTGTGCGGGCACGGTGAGCTGTGACCCCGCGGAGAAGCCCTCCGCCCATAGAAAAAGACCGCCCGCCAAAGGCGAAACGGTCTGTTCCCTGTGATTCGGTTCAAAACTCCACGGGAGTTTCCTCAGCGTCCTCGATCTCGTTCTCCGCGTTCTCCAGAGCCTCATAGTAGGCCTCGATGACAGCCTTCTCCAAGGCGACACGGAACTGAGAATTGATGGGATGTACGATATCACGGTAGGTGTCGTCCGGATTCTTACGGCTCGGCATCACGATAAAGTACTTGTCGCGGGCATTGATTACCTTAATATCGTGAACAGCAAGCTGACCGTCAAAGGTCACGGACACGATAGCCTTCATAGGGCCCTCATCAAACAGTTTTCTTACTTTTACATCAGTTATCTGCATAAATTTTGCACCTCCGTTCCAGATTCCGCACAGCGGAATGGGGATAATTCAAGTATAACCTAATTGCGTGAAATGTATTTAAAGAAATTGGATATTTTTTGTGAATTTATCAGCAAAACGCCCTTGCATCCCCTCTTTTTCGATTGATTATTCACGAGTATACACAAAACAAACCATTTTCCCCCCGCGACCTCACTCTTCGAGCGGTCCCGACACCGATCTATACAAAGGAGCGTACCATGTCCACCCCCAATACTCACGAGGGCCCTGCCCGCATCAAAGCCTGTCTGCAAGCCTGCGCCGACCGCCGTGGCTCTGTGTTCTTCATCGGTGTCGGCGGGGTTATGATGTCCTCCCTCGCCCTGCTCACGGCAAGAGCGGGGTATTCGGTTTGCGGCTCCGACCGCGCCCGCACCGCCGTGACCGATGCCCTCGCCGCCGAGGGCATCACCGTCCGTTCCGGTCACGCCGCCGAGAATATTCCCGCGGATTGCGGCCTTGTGGTGTATACCGTAGCCATTTCGGAGGATAATCCCGAATACACCGAGGCACGCGGACGGGGGCTCCCCTGCGTGTCCCGCGCCGATTACCTGGGCGCTTTGATGACCGACTACGTTCGCCGCGTGGGCGTGGCGGGGATGCACGGCAAGAGCACCTGCACCTCCATGTGCGCCCAGATCCTTCTGGATGCCGAGGTGGATCCCACCATTCTGTCGGGAGCCGCCTACGCCCCCATGGGGGGAGCCTACCGTCTGGGTGACTCCAAGGAGCACTTCCTTTTTGAGGCCTGCGAGTACATGGATTCCTTTCTGGATTTCAACCCCACCGTGGCCATCCTGCTGGGTGCCGAGCTGGAGCACGTGGACTACTTCAAGGACATGGAGCAGATCACCGAATCCTTCGCCCGCTTCGCCTCCCTGACGGGGGAGAACGGCGCGACGGTGGTCAACCTGGATGATCCCGACGTTACCGAATCCGCCCGCAGGGCCTTGGAGCGGGGCATGACGGGGCGGCTCATCACCTTCAGCGCGCAGGGTCATCCTGCCGCCGATTTCCGTGCCGAGCACATCCGCATGGAAAGAGGGCTTCCCTGCTTTGAGCTGATCGCCCGCGGGGAGAGCCTCGGTACCGTGGCCATGTCCGTCCCCGGGCGGCATCAGGTCATCAACGCGCTGGCCGCCGCCGCGGCGATGGACGCTTGCGGCATCCCCCACGCCGCTATCCTGTCGGGTCTTGCCCGCTACTGCGGGGCGGGTCGCCGCATGGAGTACAAGGGACTTGTGAACGGTGCCAAGGTCTACGATGACTACGGGCACCATCCCACCGAGGTCAGAGCGACCTTGGAGGGGGCGAAGGCTCTCTGCGGGGCGGAGTCCGAGGGGGTGCGTCCCGCAGGACGGCTGATCTGCGTGTTCCAGCCCCATACCTACAGCCGCACCGCCGCCCTGTACGGTGAGTTTCTCACCGCCTTTGATGCCGCCGACAAGGTGATTTTCATGGACGTATACGCCGCGCGGGAGGACAATATCTACGGTGTTTCCTCCGCGGGGCTGACCGCCGACATCAACCGCCGCGCCGCCGCCGATCCCCACAAGGCGGGCTACTGTTCCAACCCCGCCGAGGCCGCCGAGGCCGTCCGCTCCCTCGTAAAAGAGGGGGACACGGTGGTCATCATGGGTGCGGGGGACGTGATTCAAGTGACACAGGCGTTGTTTGGATGTTGAAAACAAATTGCAGTTTATCAGCGTGATAGACTCTATGTACTTTTCTCTCCCTGTCGAGAGAAAAGTACCAAAAGAGCGCCACGCAAGGAAAGTACCCACGGTACTTTCCTTACGGATCCTTTCGCCTGATCTGCGTGCCCATTTG
>JAZNUO010000010.1:0-2102 GCA_045592305.1 Eubacteriales bacterium
GTAACGCCATGATCATCGACATCCCCGAGAACCGCCCCCTGCCTCAGTACCCCCGCAACATCATCCGCGCGGCGGTGCAGTACATGAAGGACAGCGGCGTGGCCGACGAGATGAAGATCCTTCCCGAGTTCGAGTTCTACCTCTTCGATAACGTGGGCTGGGAGGTCAGCGGCCGCGAGGTTTCCGCCACGGTGGATGCCAAGCAGTCCTACTGGAACAGCGCCACCGAGGGTCTGGGCGTGGTGGTGCCCAAGCAGAAGAATTACCACATCGCCAAGCCCTTCGACATCTCCTACGAGTGCAGAAGCGAGATGTGTATGCTCATGAAGGATATGGGCATTGAGATCAACTACCATCACCCCGAGGTGGCCGCTTCGGGTCAGTTTGAGATCGAGCCCCAGCTGGGTGAGGTGGTGCATATGGCCGACGCCACCATGCAGATCAAGTATATCATCCACAACACCGCCTTGAAGTACGGCAAGACCGCCACCTTCATGCCCAAGCCCATCTACGGCGAGGCGGGCAGCGGTATGCACGTGCATATGCTCCTGTTCAAGGACGGCTGTCCCGTGTTCTCGGACGATAATGGCTACTCCCATCTGTCTCAGACGGCGCACTACTTCATGGGCGGTCTGCTCAAGCACATCGCCTCCCTCTGCGCCCTGACCAACCCCTCCACCAACTCCTTCAAGCGCCTCGTCCCCGGCTTTGAGGCCCCCGTCACCGTGGGCTACGCCACCTCCAACCGTAGCGCGGTCATCCGCATCCCCGCCTACGCCAAGAGCCCCGACAAGCGCCGCTTTGAGCTTCGCAACCCCGACGCTACCTGCAACCCCTACTTCTGCTACGCCGCCATCCTCATGGCAGGTCTGGACGGTGTGAAGAACAAGATCGATCCCCACGCCGAGGGCTGGGGTCCCTACGATTTCAACCTCTACCACCTCTCCGACGAGGAGAAGGCCAAGCTCAAGGGTCTGCCCACCAGCCTCCCCGAGGCACTGGACGCTCTGGAGGCCGCCCACGACTACCTGACCGCAGACGGCGTGTTCCCCGAGGTGCTCCTCAAAAACTTCATCAGAAACAAGAGAGCCGAGTGCGCCGAGCTCTCTAAGATCCCCCATCCCGCCGAGTTCGATAAGTATTATAATCTGTAATGACAAAAGGGGCGTGCCGTACAGGTGCGCCCACTCATATACAGAGGTGAACATCATGGAAAAAAAGAAAACAATACGGCGAAAAGGCCGCAAGCCCGAGCTATCCACGTGGGCTATTACCGTGGCGGTCATGGCGGCGGTCTGCGTGCCGTGGTTCTTTTTGCCCCATCGCGCTATCGTGCTGCTGAGCGGGGGGCTGGGTATCCTCTCGGTTGTCGCCGTTGTTGCTGCCTTCAAGTGGAGAAAAACGCGGATCGCTACATGGGGGCTGTCCTTCGGCTTTGTCTGCATGTTGGTGTCCTTTGTGGGTCTCGGCTTCACCGTGAGCGCGTACTCCTTTTACAAAGAGTCGTTCCTACCCTTTTGGAAGCCTTCGTTGATCCTTGGTCTGGCTGTTGGCATCTTCGTGACGGTCAAGTGGGTCTGGAAGGGAACCGGCTGGGGCGGCAGGATCGGAAGCATGGTTGTGTGTGCGGCCATTGTGTTCCTTGTTTCTTGTATCCCCCTCTGCCATCTGAACTATCTGCTGGATTTTGAGCCTCCTACGGAAAAGCAGGCGGTGATTGAGGAAAAGCAGGTACACCGTAACGCAAAATCCCTCGACTCCTACGAGTTTGAGCTGACGGTGGACGGCGAGTCCTTCGATCTGGAGGTGGGAAAGCGGGAATACAAGAGGTATGAGGTGGGGGACACCTACACCTTCAAGGAATATAAGGGTGCCTTCGGTAAGCCCTTCTACGTGGCGGAGGAGTAGCGACTACCCCCTTACATAACGAAACGACCCAACGGAATCTCCCTCCGTCGGGTCGTTTTCATATTCACTTACTCCTCCACGCTGTACGCGCACCACGCGCCGTTGGTGAAGTCGGGGAAGGCTACGGGTGCTCCACCCTTGGCGATGGACTCCTCGGAGAGAACCGTGACCGCCATCCAGGCCGCGCCGTCGTA
>JAZNUO010000011.1:0-15289 GCA_045592305.1 Eubacteriales bacterium
GACTCTTTCGCCCCCTTGTGGGCGAAAGAGTCGCGCAGATCAGGTGGTGGGTTTCTTAAGGGAGGCACCGTGGGTGACTCCCTTAAGTGGCGATTCTTTTGGTACTTTTCTTTCGCCACGGAAAGAAAAGTACATAGGCAAGACCCTTCTATAAACCCAAATTTGAAATCTTCTACACTTTTCTCATTCTTGATTTTTTCCAACTTCCTGTTTCTTTTCTCTCTCAACCCCTTGCTTTTTTTCAGAAAATGTTATATAATATACGATGTATTATTATACGCAGGAGGCAGAGCATGAAACACGTACGCATAGGACTTGTGGGCGCGGGCTTTATGGGGAAGACCCATCTTTGGTCGGTGCGGAATCTGCCCTTCTTTTACAAGACCGCCGAGCTGGGCTTTACCGCCGAGGTGGCGGCGGTCTGCGCCTCGACCCCCCGGCGAGGGGCGGCGTTTGCCCGTGAGTATGGCATCCCCCGTGTGGCTACGGCGGAGGAGATGATCTCCGATCCTTCCATTGACGTGATTGATATTTGCACCCCCAATCCTCTGCATTTTGAGGAGGCCAAGGCGGCTATTCTGGCGGGTAAGTCGGTGCTCTGCGAGAAGCCCTTGACTGTGACGGCCGCCGAGGCGGAGGAGCTGGCGCGGCTGGCAAAGGAGCGGGGCGTAGTGTGCGGTACGGTGTTCAACAACCGCTTTCTGGCTCCCGTCATGCGGGCGCGACAGCTCATTGACGAGGACAAGCTGGGGCGGATTCTGTCCTTTGCATTTTCCTACAAGCATAATTCCTGCATCGACCCCGACCGCCGTGTGGGGTGGAAGCAGACCGCCGAGGCAGGCGGGGGGACTTGGTACGATCTCGGCCCTCACGCGGTGGATCTCTGCCACTACCTGTGCGGGGAGCTGGACTTCGTTTTGGGTAAGTCCCAGATCGCCTATCCCACCCATTTGAAAGCAGACGGCTCGGTATGGGAGACCAATGCCGACGAGGCGTTCTACGTCATTTGCGGCACCAAGGAGGGGGCTATGGGGACGGTGACTGTCTCCAAGCTGACGCAGGGGGCCAACGATGAGCTGACCTTCTCGGTGAACGGGGAGCGGGGTTCCCTGTCCTTCTCTCTCATGGAGCCCAATTACCTGAATTTCTACGACGCTACCGCCGCGGGCGCTCCCATGGGCGGGGTGCGGGGCTATACCCGCATTGAGTGCGTGGGGCGGTATCCCTCCCCCGCTTCGGGCTTCCCCGCCGTCAAGGCACCTCAAGGGTGGCTTCGCGGTCACATCGGGTGCATGGCGGGCTATCTCTCCGCCGTGGTAAGCGGGGTGGCTTGTACGCCCTCCTTCGCGGATGGGGCTTACGTCCAGCGGGTACTGGAGGCGGCTGTTGAGAGCGACCGCCTTGGTCGGGAGGTGCGGCTATGCTGACCGTAGGGCTGACGGGTCCCAGCGGCGCGGGCAAGGGGGTTGTTGCTTCCCTGTTCGCGAGCTATGGGGTTCCCTCCATTGACACCGATCAGGTTTACCATGATCTTCTGATTCCGCCGTCGGCATGTCTTAGCGAGCTTGTGGGGCGGTTCGGGTCGGGTATTCTGCATTCCGACGGCACGCTTGACCGTAAGGCTCTGTCCGCTTTGGTCTTTGCCGAGGGACATGAGGGTGATCTCGCCGATCTCAACGCCATTACCCACCGCCATATTTTGGGGGAGGTTCGGGTCATGCTCCACCGCTTTGAGACCGAGGGAGTCCCCGCCGTGTTGGTGGACGCGCCCCAGCTTTTCGAGTCGGGGTTTGACTCCGAGTGCGGCTTCATCCTGTCGGTGCTGGCACCCTATGAAGTCAGGCTCTCCCGCATTATGGCGCGGGACGGCTTGGACGGGGCGCGGGCGAGGGCGCGGCTGGCGGCTTCCCATGACGATGGTTTTTTTACCGAACGGTCGGATGCCGTGATTCTCAACAGCGGTGATATTCCCGCTCTGGAGGACGACGTGCGGCGGCTATTGACTCGGTGGGAGGTGGCTTATGAGGTTTGACTGGAAGAACCCGCCCAAGGGGGTCATGATCGCCCTCATAGCGGTGCTGGCAATCGGGCTGGGCTTTCTGGCGGATTTCGTCATCACCTGCTTTGAGAAGAATGCCTATCCCAGAGAGTACGCCGAGTACGTGGAGGTCTACGCCGAGGCCTACGGGGTGCCCGAGGGCTTGGTCTACGCCGTGATCCGCACCGAGAGCGGCTTTGATTCGGGGGCGGTTTCCCCCGTGGGGGCGGTGGGGCTCATGCAGCTCATGCCCTCTACCTTTGAGTGGCTCACCGACGATATGCTCTTTGAGCATTTGGAAAGCGGGATGCTCTACGATCCCGAGACCAACATCAAGTACGGCACCTACTGCCTGTCCTACCTCTACGATCGCTACGGCGACTGGGATCTGGCCATCGCCGCCTACAACGGGGGCTTGGGCAACGTGGACAAGTGGCTGGAGGACGACAAGTACGCCGACGGCGAGGGGGGGCTGAAGAGGATCCCCTTTGGGGAGACGAGGCAGTTCGTGTCGAGGGTCACGGATGCGTGGGAGATGTACGAAAGGCTATATGCCAAATAGTAAGATACAAGATATGACCGTATCCCGTGATTGTATCTCATATCTTGTAACTTGTATCTCAATCATTCAAAATATTCATGAAACGAGGTTTGTTTATCATGTCTGACAAGATCACCGCGACCGAGCTGGAAGCCAAGCTGGGTTACAAGAAAACCAACTTCTATGAGAAGGCTGACGAGGCCGCCATCAAGGCCGCCTATGACTACGCTCCCGGCTACATGGCCTATCTGGACGCCGCCAAGACCGAGCGGGAGGCTGTGACCGTGACGGTTGAGATGGCCGAAAAAGAGGGATATATCCCCTACACGCTGGGTATGCCCTTGCAGGTCGGCGGGAAATACTACTACAACAACCGCGGGCGCAACCTGTACCTGTTCCGTATCGGCTCCGAGCCCATAGGCAACGGTATCCGCATCGTGGCCTCCCACGTGGATGTGCCCCGCATCGACGTCAAGCAGTCCCCTCTCTACGAGGACGGCGGCATGGCCTTCTTCAAGACCCGCTACTACGGCGGTATCCGCAAGTACCAGTGGGTGACGATCCCTCTGGCTCTTCACGGCGTTGTGGTGAAGCAGGACGGCACCGTGGTCAACGTCTGCATCGGTGAGGATCCCGCCGATCCCGTGATCTACATCAACGACCTGCTCCCTCATCTGGCGCAGGATCAGTCCGCAAAGCCTCTGGGTCAGGCTATCCCCGCCGAGAACCTGAACCTTCTGATGGGTACCCGTCCCTATCCCGGGTGTGAGTCCAACGCTATCCGCCTCAACATCCTGTCCCTGCTCCATGATAAGTACGGCATGACCGAGGAGGATTTCCTGTCCTCCGACCTTTGCGCCGTTCCCGCGGGCAAGGCAAGAGACGTGGGTCTGGATCGATCCCTCATCGGCGCGTACGGTCACGATGACCGCGTTTGCGCCTATCCTTCCCTCACCGCTCTGTTCGGCACGGACGAGTCTGTCCACACCTCCATGGTCATTCTGGCCGACAAGGAGGAGATCGGCTCCGAGGGCAACACGGGTATGCAGACCGAGCTGCTCACCGACCTCATCGCCGAGATCGCCAAGGCTCTGGGCGGTAACTTCTCCACCGTCAAGGCAAATTCCAAGTGTCTGTCCTCCGACGTGACCGCATGCTTCGACCCCAACTTCGCCGAGGTCTTTGACCGCCGCAACGTCTCCATGCTCAACTGCGGCGTGGCCATGTCCAAATACACGGGTCACGGCGGTAAGGTGGGCACCAACGATGCTCCCGCCGAGTACGTGGCGTGGATCCGTAGGATCATGGCCGAGGCCGGTGTGATCTGGCAGGCGGGCGACATGGGCAAGACTGACGTGGGCGGCGGCGGCACCGTGGCCAAGTTCATCGCCAAGCACAACATTGAGACGGTTGACCTCGGTGTCCCCGTGATCGCTATGCACGCGCCCTACGAGATCATCTCCAAGGCGGATCTGTATACCGCCCATCTGGCGTTTGAGGCGTTCTTCAAGGCGTAAGAACGGTCTTCTCTTCGTTCCCATCTCTCGCGCGAAGCGCATATCGAGTCCCAACGGGACATATCGAGCGCCGCAAGACGCATATCGAGTCCTGCAAGGACATATCGACCGTTTTCTCTCTGTCGATATGCCCCCTGACGGGGACTCGATATACCTGCGGTTCGATATGTCGCTTACGCGACTCGATATGCACCCTTCGGGTGCGAGGCAGACGGGGCATCCAAGTTTCATTCCATTTCAAAGGATCTCATCATGTTCGAAAAACTCATCCCCATCGCTGCCAAATACGAGGACATTGAGTTCCGTCTGTCCCTTCCCGAGACGGCGGCCGATCCCTCGGTGTACACGGCGCTCATCAAGGAATATCACAATCTGACTCCCCTCGTGGAGGCGTACCGTCTCTACCGCGGCCTGGAGGATGCCCGCGCCGAGGCTTTGGAGCTGGCTGATCTGGGAGATGACCCCGAGCTGCGCGCTCTGGCCGAGGACGAGGCTGAGATGCTCAAGGGCAGGATCGCCGAGGCCGCCGAGGAGCTGAGGCGGTTACTCATCCCCAAAGACCCCGAGGACGATTGCTCGGTCATCATGGAGCTTCGGGCGGGGACGGGTGGCGAGGAGGCCGCTCTGTTCGCCGCCGATCTCCTCCGTATGTACAGTATGTACGCCCAGAGCGTTGGCTTCAGGATCGGCATCACCTCCGCCACCGAGACCGAGCTGGGGGGATTTCGGGAGGTGACGGTGCTCATCGAGGGCAAGGGCGCGTACTCCCGCTTCAAGTTTGAGTCGGGTGTGCACCGCGTCCAGCGTGTCCCTGCCACCGAGTCCCAGGGGCGCATCCAGACCTCCGCCGCCACCGTGGCGGTACTACCCGAGGTCAAGGACGTAGAGATCGAGATCAAGGACTGCGACCTGATCTTTGAGTCCTGCAAGTCCAGCGGCGCGGGCGGTCAGCACATCAACAAGACCGAGTCGGCGGTGCGGCTGACCCACAAGCCTACGGGTATTGTGATCGAGTGCCAGCAGGAGCGGTCGCAATTCCAGAACAAGGACAAGGCCTTGGAGATGCTCAGAGCCAAGCTCTACCACATCAAAAAGACCGAGCGGGACGAGGCCCGCGCCTCCGCCCGCAAGTCCCAGGTGGGGTCGGGGGATCGAAGCGAGAAGATCCGCACCTACAACTACCCCCAGAGCCGTGTGACCGACCACCGCATCGGGCTGTCCGTCTTTGATCTGGACGGGTTCATGAACGGAAATATCGGGGCTATGATCGAGGCTCTGACCGCCGCGGACACCGCGGAAAAACTGAAGCAACAGGATACACAATGACTATGCAGACCAAGGTTATCAAGATCAGGGACCCCAAGGAGTCCGCCGCTGAGCTCAAGGAAGCCGCCCGCGTCCTCCGCGAGGGGGGGCTGGTGGTGTTCCCCACCGAGACGGTGTACGGCTTGGGGGGGAATGGGTTATCCCAAAGCTCGGCGGAGAAAATTTACGCCGCCAAGGGCCGTCCCTCCAACAACCCCCTCATCATCCACATCCACGAGCCCGCCGAGGCGGACAAGTACGCCCACACGGGAGACCTGTACTTCCGTCTGGCGGCGGCCTTCATGCCCGGACCTCTGACGGTGATCCTTCCCAAGCGGGATTGCATCCCCTACGCCACCACGGGAGGACTGGATACCGTGGCGGTGCGCTGTCCCGACCATCCCATCGCCCACGCCCTACTAAAAGAGTGCGGCGACTTTCCCGTGGCCGCTCCCTCTGCCAATCTGTCGGGTAAGCCCTCCCCCACCGTGGCCGACCACGTCATTACCGACCTGTCGGGGCGGGTGGACGTGATTCTTGACGGCGGGGAGAGCGACATTGGGTTGGAATCCACCATCGTAAGTATCGACCACGATCACGAGGGCGAGTATCTGACCCTCCTGCGCCCCGGTGCCATCACCGCCGACGCGCTGACCTGTGTGTGCGAGCGGGTGGTCATCGCCCCCGCTGTTCTGGAGCAGCTCCGGGAGGGGGAGCGTCCTCTGTCCCCCGGCATGATGTACAAGCATTACGCCCCCTCCACCCCGCTGGTGCTGCTGGACGGCACGCACGAGGACGTGCTGGCCTTCCTGCAAAGGGAGCAGGCAGAGAAGTCCTGCGCCATTCTCTGCTATTTTGAGGAGATGCCTCACTTGAAGAGCGAGAACCTGTTCCCCGTGGGTGGACGGGATGATCTTCCCACCCAAGCCCACTGTCTCTTCTCCCTCCTCCGCGAGGCTGACAAGGCAAGCGCCACGGTCATGTACGCTCATCTGCCTCCCCTCGACGGACTGGGGCTGGCGCTGTACAACCGCATGATCCGCGCGGCGGCGCATACCATTCAAAAGGTTTAATACACCGACTACACGACTACATATTGAAAATAACTGAACAGGATATAGATATTTATGGCAAAGAAAAAGAAAGCACCCGTCATTGAGGAGCTTCCACCCGCTCCCATCCGATACCAGCCCATTACCGAGACGCTGGAGACCAACTACATGCCCTACGTCATGACGGTCATCGTCTCCCGCGCCATCCGCGAGATCGACGGCTTCAAGCCCTCCCACCGCAAGCTCCTGTACACCATGTACAAGATGGGACTGATGAACGGTCCTCGTGTCAAATCCGCTACCATCGCGGGTCGAACCATGGCCATCCATCCTCACGGCGACGCGGGTATTTACGAGACCATGGTGCGTCTGACCCGCGACTACGAAGCCCTGCTCCACCCCTTCGTGGACTCCAAGGGCGCGTTCGGTAAGCAGTATTCCTCCAACATGAAGGCCTCGGCTCCCCGTTACACCGAGGCGCGGTTGGAGTCCTTCTGCTCCGAAATCTTCAAGGGCATTGACAAGGATGCCGTGGATATGGTGGACAACTATGACGGCACCATGCTGGAGCCTGTCCTGCTCCCCACCACCTTCCCCAACGTGCTTGTCACCCCCAACATGGGTATCGCCGTGGGTATGGCCTCCAACATCTGCCCCTTCAATCTGGCCGAGGTCTGCGACGGCACCATCGCCATGCTCAAGAAGCCGAGCATCACCACCGAGCGGCTCATGGAGCTGATTAAGGGTCCCGATTTCCCCGGGGGCGGTCTGCTTCTCTACGACGCAAACCAGATGCGGCAGGTCTTTGAGACGGGTGTGGGTCCCGTGCGCCTGCGCGCCCGCTACCGCTATGACAAGGATGCCAACTGCATCGACATTCTCCAGATTCCTTATTCCACCACCATCGAGCAGATCATTGACAAGATTGCCGATCTGGTCAAGTCGGGCTCTCTGAAGGAGATCACCGACTTCCGCGACGAAATTGACCTCTCGGGCTTCAAGCTGACCCTGGATCTCCGCAAGGGAGTTGACCCCGACAAGCTCATGACCAAGCTCTTCAAGGTGACACCTCTGGAGGACTCCTTCAAGTGCAACTTCAATATCCTCATCGACTCGGTGCCGAGGCAGATGGGTATTGCCGAGATCCTACGCGAGTGGATCGTCTTCCGCATGGGCTGTGTCCGCCGCGAGCTGACCTTTGAGCTGAACAAGAAGAAGGAAAAGCTCCATCTGCTGGAGGCGCTTGCCAAGGTACTCCTGGACATTGATCTGGCTATCCACATCATCCGCAAGACCGAAAAGGAATCCGAGGTCATTCCCGCCCTGATGGAGGGCTTTGCCATTGACGAGGTACAGGCCAACTACATCGCCGAGATCAAGCTCCGCGC
The DNA here is from genome assembly GCA_045592305.1 of Eubacteriales bacterium. Classification (GTDB taxonomy): domain Bacteria; phylum Bacillota; class Clostridia; order Oscillospirales; family CAG-272; genus CAMEON01. The sequence continues at coordinate 7,842 of JAZNUO010000011.1, forward strand.
CCTCAACCGCGAGTACATCCTCAACCGCATCGCCGAGATGGAGAATCTGCGCCGCGAGATCGCCGAGCTGGAGGCCATTCTGGCGGATGACCTCAAAATCAAGGCCTACATCGCTGCTCAGCTCACCGAAATCAAGAAGAAGTACGGCAAGCCCCGCATGACCCAGATCATGGACGCGGGAGAGGTCAAGGTCTACGATCCCGAGGAGTCGGTGGAGAACTTCCCCGTCAAGCTCCTGCTCACCCGCGAGGGCTACTTCAAGAAGATCGCCGTCACCCCCAGAACCCAGTTCTCGGTGGAGGATCAGAGGATGAAGGACGGCGACGCGGTCAAGACGGTACTGGATGCCGAGAATCGGGACGAGCTGGTATTCTTCACCGACAGGTGCCAGGTCTACCGCGCCGCTGTGGACGACTTTGATTGCATCAAAGCGGCCACCATGGGTGATTACCTCAACACCAAGCTCAAGATGGACGAGGGGGAGAAGCCCATTTACATGGAGGTGCGGAAGGACTACCCCGCGGGCGAAAACTACGTCTTTGTCTTTGAGAACGGAAAGGCCGTCCGCGTGCCCGTCACCGCCTACGTCACCAAGGGCAATCGCCGCAAGCTGACGGGCGCATATTCCGACGCTTCCCCCATTGTGGCGGTCTTTACCGACACCGACAAGAAGCCCATCGACATTCTCATGATCTCGTCGCTGGATCGCGCCATTCTTGTGAAGTCCACCCTGATCCCCGTCAAGACCACCCGCACCTCAAACGGCGTCCAGATCATGACCCTCAAGAGAGGGCATCTGGCTCGCGCGGTCTCGGATTTCGGGGACAACTACCAGAACGTCAAGTCCTATCGCAAGCTGAAGGTTCCCGCCTCGGGGACTCTGCTGGAGGAAAAGAACGTAGAACTCCAGCAGATCCGTATGGATACCGACTGAATAGCAAACGGGGACGGGAGGCCTTCCTTCCGTCCTTGGTTTTTCATAGTATCCTTGCTCTGCTTTGGGCATATACTATTGGAGATCGGAATTTGTCCTTCCGTTCTTTCTTGTGCAAAGCACATATCGAATCCCGCAGGGATATATCGAGTGCCGTAAGGCACATATCGAGTCCTGAAGGGATGTCCCTTCGGGACATATCGACCGTTTTCTTCCCGTCGATATACCCCCTTCGGGGGTTCGATATGCCTGCGGCTCGATATGCCTACGGCTCGATATGCACCCTACGGGTGCGAGAAATCTCTCAATTTACAAAGAAAAGGACTCTCACCATGACCATCCACATCCCCGCCGCCTGCGACGGCCGTATCCTGCGCTCCTACCTCAAGCTGACCTTGGGGCTTTCTACGGCTGTCCTTTCCAAGCTCAAGAACCACGAGCGGGGGATATTGGTCAACGGGCGGCGGGTGACGGTGCGGTATATTCTCCGCGAGGGGGACGTACTGGAGCTATTTGACCGCGATACCGAAGAGAGTGCCACCGAAACCGTGATTCCCTGCGCACATCCTCTGGACGTCCTCTACGAGGATGATTTCGTCATCGCCCTGAATAAGCCCGCCTACATGCCGACTCATCCCTCCCACGGGCATCTGACCGACACGCTGGGCAACGCGCTGGCCTTCCGCTACGCCGCTGCTTCCGAGCCCTTTGTCTTTCGTCCTTTGGGGCGGCTGGATCGCAACACCAGCGGGGTGGTGGTGGCGGGCAAGACCCGCGCCGCCTCGGGGTGTCTGTCCCGCTCCCTGCAAAGGGGAGAGATCACCAAGCGGTATCTGGCTCTTGTGGCGGGGGAGATGTCTGTGGACGGCATGGTACATACCGTGAAGGCTCCTATTTACCGCATGGAGGAGCCCGTGGAGGGCGGCTTTGCCAGCATCAAGCGGGCAGTGGGCGATCCCGAAACGGATGGGGCGGTGTACGCCGAGACCCGCTACCGCGCGCTGGCGGCGGGGGGTGGATACTCCCTTGTCCTCTGCGAGCCCGTGACGGGGCGGACCCACCAGCTACGAGTGCATCTCTCCCATCTGGGGCATCCCATTCCGGGGGACGATCTGTACGGTGAGGCTTCTCCCCTCATCCGACGGCACGCCCTCCACGCTCTGTCACTATCGGTGCCGATGCCCTTCTCGCGGATGCGGGAGGATGTGAATGAGGCGGCGATACCCTTCGCCGAGTGCGGGGAGGCTTGCCCGCTGAATATCCCTTCCCCCGACGGATTTCTCCATACGTGGGCACCGCTTCCCGCGGATATGGCGGAGGCCGTCGCATCCCTGTTCCCCCGCAGCCCCGTTTTGGTTGAGGCTCCCACGGTAGGTCTGCTGCGCGGTCTGACCCTGTCCGAGGCTTGACCCTGTTCGATCTCTCACCTTTTCGCCAAACGAAAGGACGTTGATATTTCATGAAATCCCCCAACAAATACGAGCGATTCCCCGCGGTTTGCGTAGTTCTCTACGGGCTGGCGGCTTTGAGTCTGGTTCTCTATATCGTCATGATGAACAGTGTGACCTTCGCCGATTGGTTCAACGAGACGGTATCGGCGGCTCTGCGGTCGGTGTTCGCTTTGCTGACCAACTGGATTCCCTTTTCCGTAGGGGAGGCGGTGATCCTCCTTCTCCCCTTAGCTCTGTTTCTGGTGCTGCGCCACGCGGTCAAGCACCGCTGCGGCTCCTGGAGGGCGGCTATGGTCTATATCGGGATGCTTCTGTCGGTGGTAGTGACCCTATTTTCGGTGTTCACCCTGAACTTCGCGGCGGGCTACCGCGGATCGACCTTGGATCGGAAGCTGGAGCTGGATCGCCAAAAGGTGTCGGCTCAGGAGCTGTACGATACGGCGGAGATCCTGATTGCGAACATCAACCGCGAGACCGCCGAGGTGGACTTTCGTGACGGTGGGTTCTCGGCTATGCCCTACAGCCTGAATGACATGAATCACAAGCTGGCAGAGGCCTACCGCGACTTCTCGGGGGAGCATGACTTCATCACCCACGTGGACAGCCGGGTCAAGCCGGTTCTGGTCAGTGAGGTCATGTCCTATATGCACATCACGGGAGTGTACTCCTTCTTTACGGGGGAGGCCAATATCAACGTGAATTTCCCCGACTACACCATCCCCTACACCGCCGCCCACGAGCTGGCGCACCAGAGAGGCATCGCAAGGGAGGACGAGGCGAACTTCGTGGCGTTTCTGGTCTGCATCGGCTCTGACGATCCCTATATCCGCTACTGCGGCTACCTCAACGCCTACGAGTACGTGGCATCCGCCCTGTACCGCGCCGACAAGGAGCTGTACTACAAGGCGGCGGCGCGTCTGAACGGGGAGGTCAAGTCCGAGATGGCGGCTTACAACGAGTTCTACGACAAGTACCGCGAGTCCACGGTCAGCGAGGTCTCGGGCACCATCAACAACTCCTACCTCCAGAGTCAGGGCACCCCCGGTACCGTCAGCTACGGTATGGTGGTGGATCTGACCGTGGCCTACTACAAGGCGGGAGGGCAAGGATGACTCGGCGGATTCCGCTACGATTCGTTGTTATGTAAATATTTTGTTAACTGTGAGTGGGCATACTTGCCAAAATTGTGCAAATGTGATATGATATTATTGATATAACAAGACTTTATTCACCGCAAAGGCGGGAAAACCTCCGCGCCGAGCTGTTGGAAGCCCCGCGCCGTATGGCGTTGCCGCGTTTTTTCTCCTCGGAGCGCCGTCTGCTCTGTATTTCACCTACCCACCCCCCGATCTTACCCGCGCCGTTCCTTCGCGGCGGACGCGGTACATATATACGATGGATAAATTGCTTATTCGCGGCGGCCGTCGGCTGAACGGCACCATTGAGATCAGTGGCATGAAAAACGCCGCCCTTCCCATTCTCTTCGCCTGCGCCCTCAACACCGAGACCTGCGTGCTGCACAACGTCCCCGCGGTCAGCGACGTGGAGACCACCATTCAGATCCTTTCCGAGATGGGTTGCTCCATCCGTTATCTTTCCCCCACCACCGTGGAGATCAACGGCGCGGGCTTCCGCGCGGGTACCTCTCCCGAGGCCGCTGTCAGCTCCATCCGCGCTTCCTCCTATCTCATGGGCGTGGAGCTCGGCCGCTTCGGCTTTACCAAGATCGCCTTCCCCGGCGGCTGTAAGTTCGGCGTTGCCCGCCCTCTGGACTACCATACCCGCGCCTTTGAGATCATGGGCGCCGAGATGGAGACTACGGGTCAGGGCTTCAGGGGTGAGGCTCCCCTCGGTCTGCACGAGGGCAAGATCATTCTGGACATGGCCTCTGTGGGCGCGACCATCAACATCATTCTGGCCGCTGCTCTGACCCCCGGCACGACCATCATCGGAAACGCCGCCAGAGAGCCTCATATCGTGGCTCTCGCCAACTTCTTAAATATGTGCGGAGGCCGCGTCTTAGGCGCGGGTACTTCCGAAATTCGCATTGATGGCGTTAGCAAATTGCACGGATGCACCTACACCGTGATCCCCGATATGATCGAGGCGGGAACCTATATGTGCGCCGTGGCGGGTACGGGCGGACGGGTGACACTCCGTAACGTCATTCCCAAGCATCTGGAATCCATCATCAGCAAGCTCACCGAGATGGGCGTGCAGGTGGAGGAGGGGGAGGACACCGTCACCGTGACCTCAACGGGCCGTCTCAAGGGCGCGACCATCACCACCGCCGTCTACCCCGGCTTCCCCACGGATATGCAGCCCCAGTTCGGCGTGCTTCTCTGCGTCGCTCAGGGCATGAGCACCATCAACGAAAAGATCTGGGACAACCGCTTTGCCTATCTGGATGAGATCATCCGCATGGGCATCACAGTCACTCGCTCCTCCAATACCGCCTGGTTTCCCGGGAATCAGAAGCTCTTTGGCTCCTCCGTATCGGCTACCGATCTGCGGGGCGGCGCGGCTATGGTCATCGCGGGACTGATGGCCGAGGGTGTGACCGAGATCGCCAAGCCCCACTACATTGACCGCGGTTACGATGACCTCATTGGCAAGCTCCGTATGCTGGGCGCCGCCATTGACCGCCGCGAGGTTTTTCCTGAAAGCACTCCTGTCTCCGTAAACGCCCGGTCGTGAGTGCCGACTGCCAAAAACTTTAAAGCTCAGGACCGTGACTGGACAAAATCACCAACTCCACTCCCGTCTACCCCAATAAATGAACCAAACGGGAGTAAAAAGCACCGCAAAACCGAGTTTTTCGGGGATGCGGTGCTTTTCCTTAGCTTGTATTATATAAATTATGATATGCCCAAATTTCGGCATATCATTTTTTATATGCCCAAAATCCGACATATTATTTTTGATATATGTGCGGTTTTGGGTCGTTTTTTGAAAAAACGGGGATAAAAATTTGTTTGAAAACCGTTAACTGAACTTGTTGCGGCCGGGGTCGGAGTAGAGGTTGCAGCCTTCCCCGTCGATGATGGGGAGGCCAATCGTTAACTTTCGGTGAAGATTCACCAAAGCAGGTTTACTTTTCCATAAGTTTGTGTTATAATAAGGAAGAATATACAAAAAGGAGGACGGTTCGTGCAGATCATCCGCATGAGGGTCGGAGATACCCTGGAGCTGAAAAAGCCCCATCCCTGCGGGGAGAAGAAATTCCGCGTGATGCGGGTCGGAAGCGAGATCCGCATTGTCTGTATCGGCTGCGGACGGGACATGGTGATGGATCGGGTCAAGCTGGAAAAGGCCATCCGCAAGCTCATTCCCGCCGTGGAGCCTCCCGCCCCCCAAGCATGATCCCATGACCCACTCCGCTCTACTTTCCCAACCAGAAAGGCTATACAAAATGGATTCCACCAATCAAAACGCCAACACGCAGGAGATTCCCGCTATCCTGAAAAACGGGATGCTGAAAAAGCAGCCCCGCTGGAAAACATACCTGCAAAGCACCTTTGGTGAGTACGGTTATCTGCTCTTTGCCGCCCTCATCCCCGTGGTGCTGTTCTACCTCATCTACCTCATCACCCAGCAGCTCTACCCCTTCGGGGACGGTACCGTGCTGGTGTTGGATCTGAACGGTCAGTACGTCTCCTTCTACGAGGGGCTTCATGACATCCTCCGAGGCGAGGCCGATCTGCTCTACTCCTTCTCGCGGAATCTGGGCGGTGAGTTTCTGGGTATTTACGATTACTACGTAGCCTCCCCCTTCGCCATGCTGCTGGCCCTCTTCCCCGAGCGGTTCATGCTGGAGGCTCTCCTCATTCTGTTCCTCATCAAGGCGGGTCTTTGCGGTCTGTTCATGGGTATCTACCTCCACAAGCACGCCGCGGGTGAGCCCAACCGTCTGGTGGTGGTGACGTTTTCGGTCATGTACGCCATGTCCTCCTACTGCGTGGTGCAGCAGCACAACTCCATGTGGATCGACGCAGTTCTGTGGTTGCCCATGCTCTGTCTGGGTATTGAGTCCCTCATCAAGTACGGTCGCTTCCGTCTCTACGTTTTCGCTCTGGCCATCACCATTCACAGCAACTTCTACATCGGCTACATGGTGGTCATCTTCACTGCGGCCTACTGCTTCTACTACTATTTCGCCCACAACAGAAACAACGAGAACAATCCTCTTGGGGAGAAATCTCACTTCATCAAGTCGGTGGGGCGCGTGGCGGTGTGGTCGGTTCTGGCGGTGGGTATCGCCGCTCTGGCCATCCTGTCAGCACGTTACGCTTTGACCTTCGGTAAGGACGAGTTCTCCAACCCCAACTGGACGGTGACACAAAAGTTCGATCTCTTCAACCTTTTCTACAAGTTCTTACCCTCCTCCTACGATACCGTTCGTCCCCAGGGTCTGCCCTTCGTGTACTGCGGTATGCTGACCGTCATCGCGGTTCCCGCCTTCTTCATGTCCAAGAAGTTCTCCCTGCGGGAGAAGGTGGCCGCCGCTCTGCTGATCCTCTTTTTCGTGGTCTCCTTTGCCACCAGCTCCATTGACCTCATCTGGCACGGCTTCCAGAAGCCCAACTGGCTCAACTACCGCTACAGCTTCATGCTCTCCTTCTTCCTTGTGGTGCTGGCCTACCGCGCCTTCGATCAGATCCTCTACACCTCCCGCAAGACCCTTCTGGGTGTGGTGATCGGCATCGGCTCCTACGTGGTCATCCTCCAGAAGTTCACCGACATTCTGGCGGAGGAGGAGGAGAAGATGGTCATCCGTCCCTTCGCCACCATCTGGCTGTCTCTGGGTTGCCTGTTCGCTTACTTCGTCCTGATCTCCCTGTACGGTAAGGTCAAGGAGCGGCAGAAGGAAACGGTGGCTATGGTGCTTCTCTTCCTCGTCTGCATCGAGGTATTCCTCTCAGGCTCCTCGGATATGCACCAGCTTGACAAGGACGTGACCTTCTCCAAGTATTCCCGCTACAACAACATGATCGACACCCTTCGCCCTATTACCGACACCATCCACGAGTATGACGATGGGTTCTACCGCATGGAAAAGACCT
>JAZNUO010000012.1:0-4553 GCA_045592305.1 Eubacteriales bacterium
GGGAAAGTTGGTATTTCTACCGCAGAGGGTCCACCTGTTCCCATTCCGAACACAGAAGTTAAGCTCTGCTGAGGCGACAATACTTGCTTGGAGACGAGCCGGGAAGATAGCTCAATGCCAACACCATCCGATACAGCTAACCGTGATTTCACGTTAGCTGTATTGGTCTTTATACCTCATCGGTGAAAAACCGATCGGGGAGCTTGTATTCCTCCTTAGCTCATGTCGTTCCTACCGACTGAGCCAAGGACTCATTACATTCCTCCTTAGCTCAGTCGGTAGAGCACCTGACTGTTAATCAGGGAGTCGTTGGTTCAAGTCCAACAGGGGGAGCCAGCACCTTTAGCTCAGTTGGTAGAGCAACTGACTCTTAATCAGTGGGTCCCGGGTTCGAATCCCTGAAGGTGCACCACAAAGCAAAACAGACCACCTCGTGTGGTCTTTTTTGCTTTGCGGCGTATTTTTGGGGGCTGAAGGAACGGGTTCAAGCCGCAAGGAGGTATGGAAAGCCTGTGCGCGGGAAGCGCGGCTCCCCGCATCTCCCGCGCAGCACATTTGTCCCCGCTCCCCGCGCCGAGATTGTCCCATTCTTGTCTTGTGGATAACCAAAAGTCAAGAAACAACAAAAAACAGCAAAAAAACAGTAGACAAAAGCAAGAAAAAATGATATGATTATCTTATACGGAAAGGAGGAGAGTATGAGCGAATTCTTTTACGAATTGAAGCATGACATCGGCGCGGATTATTTCACGGTCGAGCACGGTCGGGATCTGTCATTTCCCTTGCACATGCACCGCTGCTTCGAGATTATTCTGGTGACGGCGGGAAGCATGAAGTGCGGATCGAGCAGGATGTTTACGCGCTGGACGAGGGGGATATGATCCTCATCAAGCCGAACCGCGTCCATAGTCTGGAAACCGCTGATACCAGCGAGCACGAGCTTTGCATCTTTTCTCCCGAGCTGATCGCCGCGGTGGCGTCTCCCCTCAAGCGGCATCCCCTGACCTCGCCCGTGGTGCGGGACGCGCCTCATCTGTACCGCGAGCTCTTTGAGAGTCTGGATGAATCTGCCTCGCTGGGCGGGATCAAAGGCTTTCTGTACTGCGCCTGCGATCTGTTTTGCAGACAGCTTGACCTCTCACGAGAGGAGATACTGTCGGGAAAGGATCACCTGATCCGTGATATGCTCCGCTACGTAGAGAAGAACATGAACGTGCCCTGCTCTCTGGCCTCCACTGCGGCAGCACTGGGCTATTCCGAATCCTACCTGTCCCGCGTGTTTGGGGATGCGGTCGGCATGCCCTATACCGCCTATGTCCGTCAAGTGAAGATCAACCACGCTTGCTACCTTTTGAAGAACACGGGTATCAGTATCACCGACGTGGTCAACCAGTGCGGCTACTCGTCGGTGGCGACCTTCAATCACAATTTCAAGGAGCTGACGGGGTGCAGTCCCACCGAATACCGTAAGAAAAACCGCGTGTGAGCGGGTTTGATAAGAAAAAATTCAAAATATTCAAGATAAGAAAGGAAACAACAATCATGTACGATTAGATCCAAACCATCCCTTTCGAGGGATCCAAGTCCAAGAATCCCTTTTCCTTCCGCTATTATGACAAGAATCGCGTCATCGGCGGCAAGACCATGGCCGAGCACCTCCGCTTCGCTTTGAGCTGGTGGCACACCTGCAACGCCTCGGGAACCGATATGTTCGGCGGCGACACCATGGGCAAGACTTTTGGCTGCGACGGCATCGAGCGCGCTAAGGCCAAGGTAGACTTCGCCTTCGACCTCATGCAGAAGCTGGGCATCGATTTCTACTGCTTCCACGACGTGGACGTGGCTCCCGAGGGCGAGACCCTGGCCGAGTCCATCAAGAATCTGGAGATCATCACCGACTACCTGCTGGAGAAGCAGAATGAAACCGGTATCAAGCCCTTGTGGGTGACTGCCAATATGTTCGGCAACAAGATGTTCATGGCGGGTGCCGCCACTTCCCCCTCCGCCGACGTCTACGCCGTGGCTGCCGGTAAGGTCAAGGCGGGCATCGATGCCGCCATCAAGCTGGGCGCGCCCGGCTACGTCTTCTGGTGCGGCCGCGAGGGCTACGATACCCTCATCAACACCGATATGGCTCTGGAGCTGGACAACCTGGGCAAGTTCCTGACCCTCGCCCGCGACTACGGCCGCGCCAAGGGGTTTACGGGTGACTTCTACATCGAGCCCAAGCCCAAGGAGCCCACCAAGCACCAGTACGACTTCGACGTAGCCACCTGCGCCAACTTCCTGCGCACCTACGGCCTTATGGACGACTTCCGCATGAACATCGAGGCCAACCACGCTACGTTGGCGGGTCACACCTTCCAGCACGAGCTTCGTGTGGCGACCGTCAACGGCATCTTCGGCTCCATCGACGCCAATCAGGGCGATATGCTCTTGGGCTGGGATACCGACCAGTTCCCCACCAACGTCTACGATACTACCCTCTGTATGTACGAGGTCATCAAGGCAGGCGGCTTCACCAATGGCGGTCTGAACTTTGATGCCAAGGCGCGCCGTCAGTCCAACACCTTTGAGGACGTGCTCCTGTCCTACATTGCAGGTATGGATGCCTTCGCGTTAGGGTTAATCAAGGCCTGTGAGATCATCGAGGACGGCCGCATCGACGAGTACGTCGCCAAGCGGTACGCTTCCTACAACGAGGGCATCGGTAAGGACATCCGCGAGGGCAAGGTGACTCTGGAGTCCCTGGCCGCCTACGGCGCAGAGCTCAAGGACGTCATGCCCGTCAGCGGCAGACAGGAGTATCTGGAGTCGGTGCTCAACGATATTCTCTTCTCGGGAGTCTGATATGAACTACTATATTGGCATCGATCTGGGCACCTCCGCCTGTAAGGGTATCCTCACAAACCGTGAGGGGGCCGTTCTTGCGGAGCACAGCGTCAGCTACCCCGTCTCCACCCCCCACAGAGGCTGGAGCGAGCAGAACCCCGCGGATTGGTACACGGCCGCCGTGGAGATCCTGTCTACCCTGTCCAAGGGTCACGAGACCGAGGTTCGCGGCGTGGGCATCGCGGGACAGATGCACGGTCTGGTCATGCTGGACGAGCAGGACGAGGTCATCCGCCCCGCCATCCTCTGGAATGACGGACGGAGTGCTCCGCAGACCGCCTACCTCAACAGCCTGGGCACCCTCCCCGCCCTTACGGGCAATATTGCCTTCCCCCGCTTCACCGCTCCCAAGATCCTCTGGGTCAAGGAGAACGAGCCCGAGAATTTCGCCAGAGCCAAGAAGATCTGCCTCCCCAAGGACTACCTCGCCTACAAGCTGACGGGGGTATTCTCCTCCGAATACTCCGACGCGGCGGGGATGCTCCTCTTGGACGTGAAAAATAAGCGCTGGTCCCCCGAGATGTGCGAGATCTGCGGTATCACCGTAGATATGCTCCCCACCCTCTTTGAGAGCTACGAGGCCACGGGCAAGCTGAAGCCCGAGTACGGTCTTCCCAATGCCATCCTCTGCGCGGGCGCGGGGGACAACGCGGGCGCGGCCGTGGGCACCAACACCCTCCGCCACGGGGATTGCAGTGTTTCCCTCGGCACCAGCGGCACGATCTTCCTGCCCTGCGACGAGTTCAACACCCGGTGCGGCACCGCCCTCCACAATTTCGCCCATTCCAATGGCAAGTTCCACCTCATGGGCTGTATCCTCTCCGCCGCTTCCTGCAATAAGTGGTGGATCAAGGATATTCTGGGCACGGGCTACGACGATCCCGCCGCACCCAAGTACGGACAGACGGGGGTGTACTTCCTCCCCTACCTGACGGGTGAGCGTTGCCCCCACAACGACGTGGATGCCCGCGGCGCGTTTATCGGTCTGTCCGCTACCACCACCCGCGAGGATATGAGCCTCGCCGTGCTGGAGGGGGTGGCCTATGCTCTCCGCGATTGCGCGGAGGCAGGGGGTGTGAAGATCGACAAGGCGGTCCTCTGTGGCGGTGGCGCGGTCAGCAAGGTCTGGCAGACCGCTCTGGCGGGTATCCTCGGCGCGGATATCTACCTCACCGAGACCGAGCAGGGACCCTCCATGGGCGGCGCGCTACTGGCTATGACCGCTTGCGGTGAGTACGCCACGGTCTACGAGGCCGCCGACGCTACCGTCCGAAAGACCTTGGCCGTCAAGTGCGATCCCGCCCTGAAGGAGACCTACGACAGAGGCTATAGCGTCTACCGTCAGCTCTACCCTGCCCTCAAGGGCATTACCCTCTGAAATACTACGATAGAAAGGAACCCCACCATGAAAAAAGCGCTCATTTTCCAAGGCGGCTGAGACGGGCATGAGCCTCAGTTGACATCCGTGCGATTCGCGGCCATGGACCCCGCGCTTCCTCACGGCGTTCTGTAATCGCCCCCGCGTCAAGCACCGTTACGAGAAATACTGCCCGTATGACAGTCCCCCACCCCGCGTGCAAGATCATTAAGTTAAGCCTCCCCCTTTGGGGGAGGTGGCACGCGAAGCGTGACGGAGAGGGCAGTTCAAACGCTATTTGCCC
>JAZNUO010000013.1:0-4205 GCA_045592305.1 Eubacteriales bacterium
AGAGGCGGAGTGAACCCAAAGCTCAAAAGCTCCGCCCCGCCGATGCCCTCCCCCACTACACCTCTGCCGAGCTGGCCGCCCTGCTGGAAAGCCGTGAGGAGGCCGCCGCCTATCTGGACGAGTGCCAGAATGTCTGGGGAAAGATGTTCAATGTCCACGAGTACAACATCATTCTGGGACTGACCGATTATCTGGGGCTGGAATGGGAGTACGTCCTGACCCTCTTGGCCTTCTGCGCCGCCGAGCAGGACAAGCGGGGGATCAAACGTTCCCTCCGCTACGTGGAGACCTCGGCCTTCGGCTTCTATGACGAGGGCGTGACCGACCTGCCCTCCCTTCAGGAAAAGCTCCGCAAGCTGGAGCAGATGGAGGAGGTGGAGGGACAGCTCCGGCGTATGTTCGGCATGGGGGAGCGAGCCCTGACCCCCACCGAGAAGAAGAAATTCTCGGCGTGGCTCTACGAGTATCAATACGGCATGGACATCATCACCCGCGCCTTTGAGGTGACGGTGGATGCCAAGGGCTCCCCCAACCTCAAGTATATGGATGCCGTCCTGTCCAACTGGAACCGTGACGGACTTCGCACGGTGGAGGACATCCAAGCCGCCGAGGAAAAATTCCAAGCCGATAAGGCGGGGAAGAAGGGGAAGAATCCCCCCAAGGAGCAAGGCTCCTTCAACACCGACGATTTCTTCGCCGCCGCCGTCCGCCGCAGTCTGGGAGAGGATTTCGACCCGAACAGCGGTGCGTCGTGATCCTGCTATTTGAAAATTCACCCTAAAAGGAGTGCGCTATGGCACAAACCAATTCCGCCTACGCCCGCATCCGCGAGGAGTACGCAACCAAATACCTGATCGCCCGCGAGGAGGCTGACCTCCGCCGCTCCGAGGTGCATTTGTCCATCCCCGAGGTGGCCGAGATCGACCGCGCTCTGGGCAAAACAGGACTGGCTCTCATGGCGGCCTCCATGCAAGGAGAGAACGTCGCCGAGCGCGTGGAGGAAATGCGCCGAACCAACGAGGAGCTGCGGCGTGTCCGCGCCGAGCTGCTGGTGGCGCACGGCTACCCCGCCGACTATACCGAGATCCGCTACGAATGCCCCCTCTGCGGAGACACGGGCTTCGTGGATACCAAAATGTGTATCTGCATGAGGAAAAAAATGGTGGAGGCGGGCTTCGAGGCCTCGGGCATGGGGAACCTCCTCCGTGAGCAGAGCTTTGAGAATTTCGACCTCTCCTACTACCAAAACGATCCCGCCGCCGCCCGCCGCATGGAGCAGATTCTCGCCCGCATGAAGCAGTACGCGGGGAGCTTCGAGGCGGGGAAATCGGGGAATCTCGTCCTCTTTGGCAATACGGGTCTGGGTAAGACCCACCTGTCCTCCGCCGTGGCGCGGGGAGTCATCGAGCGGGGCTACGACGTTTTCTACGTCAGCGCGGTCAGTATGCTCTCCGACTTCGAGCGGGAACGCTTCGGGAACAGCGGAGGAGGCGAGACGGGGGAGAACACAGACCGCTATTTCAACTGCGATCTCCTCATCATCGACGATCTGGGCACCGAGGTGCACAACCAGTTCACCACCTCGGTTCTCTACAACCTCATCAATACCCGCCTGAACAGGAAGCAATCCACCGTCATCAACACCAATCTCACCCAGGATGAATTCCGTAAGCACTACTGGGATCGCATCACCTCCCGTGTCCTTGGCGAGTACACGGTACTGCCGTTCTTGGGGACGGATGTCCGCGCCCAAAAGCTGAACCGTAAGTAACCTCCACACCACATAAAGGAGACCCACCAACATGAAACTCAGAACCTTCAAGCGGGGCATCCACCCGAAGGACGGAAAAGCCTATTCCGCCGAGAGTCCCATCCGCCCCATTCCCGCCGCGGGGGACTTCGTCTACCCCCTGTCCCAGCACATCGGCGCGCCTGCCGTGCCGCTGGTAGCCGTGGGAGACCGCGTTCTGGCAGGGCAGAAGCTGGCCGACGCGGGCGGATTCGTCTCCGCGCCCATCTATTCCGCCGTCTCGGGCACCGTCAAGGCCATCGGGCCTCACGCTTCGGGCTCGGGCGAGACGGTCCCCTGTATCACGGTGGAGAACGACGGACAAAACGAGTGGATTGATCCCGCCTTTGATCCCGCCAATACCCCCTTTACCTCCCCTGAGGCGGTGGCGAATGCCATGGCCTCCGAGCCCCTTGCCTCCATGGACAAGACGGCCATCCGCGGGCGCATCCGCGAGGCGGGCATCGTGGGTCTGGGCGGCGCGGGCTTCCCCACGGCGGTGAAGCTCACCCCTAAGGACGATGGGGAGATCGACCGCCTCATCATCAACGCCGCCGAGTGTGAGCCCTACCTTACCTCGGACTACCGCCTCATGCTGGAGCGTCCCCACGAGCTGCTGGCGGGCTGTGAGCTGCTCCTGCGCCTCTTCCCCAACGCCAGGTGTATCATCGGCGTGGAAACCAATAAACCTGCCGCCATAAGGCTTTTGAGCCGGCTTTGCCGCTCTCTCGATGCGGTCTCGGTCTGCCCCCTGAAGGCCAAGTACCCCCAGGGCGGCGAGCGTATGCTCATCAAAGCGGTCACGGGCAGGGAGCTCAATTCCACCCTCCTGCCCTCGGCGGTGGGGTGCATCGTCATGAACGTGGCCTCGGTCATCGCTTCCTTCCGCGCCTGCGCCTTGGGCGCTCCCCTGACCCACCGCGTCATGACGGTCACGGGAGACGGTGTCGTAGCCCCCTGTAATCTGGAGGTGCCCATCGGCATTTCCCACCGCGCCGTTCTGGAGGCCGCGGGAGGCTTTGACGGCGACCCCAGAAAGATCATCTCGGGAGGGCCCATGATGGGTACGGCCATCTTCACCACCGACATCCCCGTCACCAAGACCTCAGCCTCCATTCTGGCCTTCAAGGCAGACCCCGTGGCGCTCCACGATACCACCGCCTGCATCCGTTGCGGGAAGTGTCTCGCCGCCTGTCCCGAGCGGCTGGTGCCCACCAAGCTGGCCGAGGCCGCCGAGGGAGATGATTTCGCGTCCTTCGAGAAGTACGGCGGCATGGAGTGCATTGAGTGCGGCTCCTGCGCCTACGTCTGCCCCGCCAAACGCCACATGGTGCAGAGTATGCGCTACGGCAAGCGTCGGACGGGTGCCATCATCCGCGAGCGCAAGGCCGCCGAGCAAGCCAAAGCCCAAGAAACCCCACGGAAAGGAGGAACCAAGGCATGAATAACACCCCTGAAACCCACGCCCCCCATACGGGCATCCCGAACACCGTCCACGTCTCGGTCTCCCCCCACATCCGCGCGCGGAACACCACCGCCACCATCATGAGGGACGTGCTCATCGCCCTCATCCCCCCCTGCGCCATGGGTGTCTACGCTTTCGGCTGGCGGGTGCTGCTGGTCATCCTCATCTCCACCGCCTCCTGTATGGCCACCGAGTTCCTCTACGAGAAGCTCTTGAAGCTCCCCGTGACCACCACCGACCTCTCCGCCGCCGTCACGGGTGTCATCCTCGCGGTGAATCTCCCCTCCACCATCCCCCTGTGGATGCCCGCTCTGGGCGGTGTATTCGCCATTTTGGTGGTGAAGATGCTCTTCGGCGGCATCGGTCAGAACTTCATGAACCCCGCTCTGGCCGCCCGTTGCTTCCTGCTCATCTCCTTTGCGGGACCCATGACCAAATTCCCCGAGACGGTGCGCACCCTGTTTGAAAACCCCGCCATGGCAGGAGCTACCCCCATGACCGCCCTCAAGGCGGGAGAAGCCACCGACTGGTTCCAGATGCTCTTCAACACCCATAGCGGTACCATTGGTGAAGCCTCGGCCATCGCCATTCTGCTGGGTCTCGGCTATCTTCTTGTCCGTAAGGTGGTCAATATCCGTATTCCCACCGTCTACATACTCTCCGCCGTGGGATTCGTGGCTCTTTTGCAGGTCATCACGGGCAATACAGCCCTCCTGTCGGCGGATTTCCTGATCACCCACCTCTGCGGCGGCGGCCTCCTCATCGGCGCGTGCTTCATGGCCAACGACTACGCCACCTCCCCCATCACCCCTGCGGGTCAGGTGATCTACGCCCTGATTCTGGGTCTGCTCGCCGCCCTGTTCCGTTGCGTGGGCTCGGCCACCGAGGGCGTGTCCTACGCCATCATTCTGGGCAACCTTATGGTGCCCATCATCGAACGCTTCACCATGC
>JAZNUO010000014.1:0-3996 GCA_045592305.1 Eubacteriales bacterium
CGAAGAAGCCCCCGCCGAGGACAGTGAGACTCCCGATCCTGCCGAGGGGGAGAATACCGACTCCGACGAAAACGGGGAACCCGACACCTCCGCCGATCTCCCTTGGGATGAGGAGGAGGTCGAGCCTTTGGAGGAGACGGCGGCCGAGTCCCCGCTCCCCGACCCCGAGGTTCCCCCGTCTAACCGATACCAAATTGAATATATCCCCTACGAGGAATGGGGTGAGCCCCTGCCCTCTCCCGACGGTGCCGTGGGTGATCCTCGGCTGGCGGCGGCCGCGGAGGAGAGCGACCGCCTGCTGGCGGAGGACGAGCCTGCGGATGAGCGCCTTTTCCATGAGCCCCTCCCTGCGGAGACGGTAATCTCCGCCGAGACCGAGTCTGCATCTCTCTCTCCCGTCAGGAAGGCGAAGCCCGCCGAGACCGTGGCGGCGGATCCTTTGCAGTTGGGACTGGACGACGTCCTCCCCCGCGTGGAGTCTCTGCCTCCCATGGACAGGGATTCCCACCCTACCCAAAAGCAGCGTGACTACACGGCCCGCATGAGACGCGCCCCGGGCGAGGAGGCGGTACAGGATACCGAGCTGTACCTCCGTCTGGGCTATGAGGAGCAGATGACCCGCTCCGAGCGGCAGGATGCCGTGGAGGAAGCCCGCCGCCGCGCAAGAGAGCGAGCCAACCGCGCCGCCCGCAACGAAACGGCCTCGGTCAAGCCCCGCCGCGAATACACGGGGATGGAGCAGACCCCTGCCATTGAGCGCGCCTATACCCGCGCCCGCCGTCTGGGAATGACCCGCCTGTGCGTGGCCGCCGTGGGAGCTCTGTTCGGGATTCTGTACGATTATTTAGGGGGCATGACGCGCTACCTCAGCTCCCTGACCCTCACCGACAGCGTCCTGTACCCCATCATCGGACTTCTGTGGACAGCGCTGATCTGCCTGCCCTTCCTGTCCCGTCTGGGAAAGGGACTGAAGAGTCTGGTGGATTTCGAGCCCACCCGCTACGCCGTGTCCGCCCTTGCCCTGCTGGTCTCGGCCGTCAACAGCGCGCTGAGTATCTTTACCCATAGCCCGTACCTGTACGGCGGTGTCGCCCTCTTTATGCTGACGGTGGCCGCCGCCTCGGAATATGTGACCGCCGTAGCCGAGCACCGCGCCTTTGCGGTGGTGTCCTCTGGAAAAACGGCCTTCATCCTGACCGACGAGCCTACCTCTGCCTCCGCGGGTCGCGCCAAGACCGAGGGGGGGGAGAGAGCCCTGGCCGCCGTCCGCGCGGAGCGGCTGTCGGATTACTTCGCCCGCACGGGACGGTATAACTCCTACATGGGGCGGTTGAACTACCTGATCCCCGTGTCGCTTCTGGCGGCCATTATCTGCGCGGGCGCGGCGATTCTGCGAGGGGGCACTCTGTCGGCTGACGGAATCCCCGTGTTCACCGCCGCCTTCCTCTCCTGCCTGCCCGCCGCCTACCTGATGGCTATGAGCCTTCCTCTTTTCCGCGCCAACGGACTTCTGAAGCGGAAGGGCAGCGCCGTCATCGGCACCGCCGCCGCCGTGGATTACACCAAGCGGGGAAGGGCCCGCCTCCTCATTCGGGACGGAGACGCGCTGTGGGGTCTGCACCGCAAGGAGATCACCCTGCGGGACGATCCCAACGCCGCGCATTGGCGGGGTCTGTCCGCGCGGCTGTTCCGCCTGCTGGAATGTCCCCTGTGGGTCGAGTCCCCGCTGGAGGAGGATTCCGTTGACGGACTCTGCGTGGAGGTCGCCGAGACCGAGGAGGGCTATGCCCGCCTCTACCTCATAGACACCGAAAAAGGAGAGACCACCGAGGTCATGATGGGCTTCCGCGAGCCTCTGTCCCGCAGAGGAGTCCGACTGCCCAAGGCCTCCATGGAGCGGGTCTACAAGAAGACCGAGGAGAGTCAGGTGATCTATCTGGCCTTTGACCGCCGCTTCCGCATTGCCTACGCGGTGGAGTACCGTGTGGGACAGACCTTTGCCCGCGCCGTGGATAAGCTGGCATCCTTGGGGGACTTTGCCGCCCTCGTGACCTATGACCCCTTGGTCAGCCCCGAGCTTTTGAGGCAGGAGCCCTTCGAAAGGCTTCCCGCCGTGGAGCTTTTGCGCCCCGACTACGTAGAGCCCATACGAAAAGCTCGCTCGGGCGGGGTGATCGCCACGGGACGGAGTCTGGATCTGCTCTACCCCTACGCCGCCTGCCACCGTATGCGGAGGGTCTACAGGCTGTCCCATATCCTCTCTTGGCTTGCCATCCTCGCCGCCACGGGACTGTTCCTGCTCACGGTGCTGATGGGAAGAGGGGATATCCTCACCTCTGCCGCCGTCACCGTCTGGCAGATCCTGCTCACCGCCGTATCGGCAGCCGTGAGCCTCGCCGCCGTCACCCGCAGATCCCTGTTCATCCCCCGCGATCGCGGGAACACCGTCCACGGAAGAACCAAGGACGCGCCCCGTCAGGCTTCCGAGGCAACAGATACCAAAACAGATAAGGAAAAGTCATCAACATGAACCAGAACCAAAAGCGTATGCTTCTGACCTCGGTCTCCCGCCCCGGCCGTTACGCGGGGGGAGAGTACGGGCAGATCGTCAAGGATAAGACCCATATCAAGGCGCGGTTCGCCTTCGCCTTCCCCGATTCCTACGAGATCGGCATGTCCAATCTGGGTGTGCGCATCCTCTACCATTGCCTCAACCTCCACGACGACATCTGGTGCGAGCGCACCTACGCCCCCTGGGTGGATATGCAGAAGAAGATGAAGGAGCAAAGCGTCCCCCTCACCTGTCTGGAGAGCGGCGACCCCGTCTCCGACTTCGATTTTCTCGGCTTCACCCTCCAGTACGAGATGTGCTACACCACCGTCCTCAATATGCTGGAGCTCTCAGGGATCCCCCTCCGAGCCGCGGACCGTGGCGAGGACTGCCCCTTAGTCATCGGCGGCGGTCCCTGCGCCTATAATCCCGAGCCCGTGGCCGACTTCTTCGACCTCTTCAACATCGGCGAGGGCGAGGAGATGCTCCCCGAGATCGTCCGCCTCTACATCAAAATGAAGGACGAGGGTACCTATACCCGCGCCGCCTTCCTCCATGAGGCCGCCCGCAGCATTCAGGGTGTCTACGTCCCCTCCCTCTATACCGTCACCTACAACTCCGACGGCACCGTCAAGGCGTATACCCCCGTCTGCGATGACATCCCCAAGACCGTCACCAAGCGCATTGTAAAAGACCTCGACAAGACCCCCTTCCCCGATAAGGTGGTCATGCCCTACATTGAGACGGTGCAGGATCGCATCACCGTAGAGGTGGGTCGCGGCTGTCTCCGCGGCTGCCGCTTCTGTCAGGCGGGTATGGTCTACCGCCCCGTCCGCGAGAAGTCCCCCGAGGTGGTGGACTGCCAGTGCCGCGCCATCTTCGACTCCTCGGGCTACGAGGAGATGTCTTTGTCCTCCCTGTCCATCAGCGACTACACCAAGGTGGGCGAGCTGACCGACAGCCTGCTTTCGTGGTCGAATCCCAACATGGTCAGCCTCTCCCTGCCCTCCCTGCGCGCCGATTCCTTCACCCGTGAGCTCATGGATAAGGTGGCCTCCATCCGCAATTCCACCATCACCTTCGCCCCCGAGGCAGGCTCCCAGAGGCTGCGCGACGTTATCAATAAGAACCTCTACGAGGAAGACCTCATGCGGGCGGTCAACGTGGCCTTCGACGTGGGCAAGAATCAGGTCAAGCTCTACTTCATGCAGGGGCATCCCACCGAAACAGACGAGGACCTTGCCGAGATCCCCGAGCTGGCGCACCGTGTGGTCTCCGCCTACTACCAGAACCCCAACCGCCGCAAGGGTCAGCACCCCCAGGTCACCATCAGCGTCTCCCCCTTCATCCCCAAGCCCTTCACCCCCTTCCAGTGGGAGCCTCAGGACACCCTGGGGGAGATGGAGCGCAAGCAGGCTTTCCTGGGGTGCTGTGGCCATGGCCCC
>JAZNUO010000015.1:0-2656 GCA_045592305.1 Eubacteriales bacterium
CCAGCACCACCCCACAAACGGGGGTCATCAAAAGGGTGGAGAGAGGAGACAAGACCCCCAATTCCCCGATCACGGTCGCAACCACAAGCAGGGTAAAGCTCATAGCCACAAGCCCCGCTATGATCCCCGCCAGAGCCTTGCCGAGCCCTGCCCTCAGCCTTTGGAGCGGGGAAGCGTCAGCCCTTCTCTGCCCCAATCGGCGATTGATAAGCGGCATGACCGTCAAAATACCCAGCGTGGCCAGATAGGACATCCAGAAGCCCGCGTCACAGGCGGCGTAGGGGGTCACGGCGAGAATGACCGCCCCCGCAAGCCCTAAGGAGGTCAGGGGATCGGACCTCGCCGCAAGCAGATGGGAAAGATACACCGCGCCCAGCATGATGACTGCCCGCGTGGCAGAGGGAGGAAAGCCCAACAGGATCAGATACCCGACGGCACAGAGAGACAGGGCCACCGCCCGTGCCCGCTTGGAAAGACGGAGAAGCCGCAAAAGTCCATCCAAAAAGCCAAAAAGTAAGGTCATGTGCAGACCGCTGATGGCCAGCAAATGGGAAACACCCGCGCGGGCAAAATCCCGCCGAGCCCGATCGGGCAGAGCGGTCTTGACCCCCAGAAGCAACGCCGAGGGAAGCCCCTCCGCGCCGTCCGTCACCCTGTCCAGCCGAGCCGCCAAGGCCCTGCGGAGCCGTCCCGCCTTGACCGAGAGATTTCCGCCGTCCTCGCTTGTGACGGTGACAGTCTCCTCGCTTTCGGACAGAAGTCCCGCCAAAAAGCCGTCACCCATCAAAGCGGTTGCATCGTACCCGTCCCCCGCGGCCTCATCGAGGGAAATCACCGTAGCCGTCATCTCCACGGCATACCCGGGTTGCAGATCCGAAACGTAATGACAGGTCAGAAGTGCCCTTCCACGGGTCGGGCTACCGTCCACCGAGGTCAGATCCAAGGCGTAGGAAGTCATATATCCACCCGACCCACGGCGATCTGTAACCGTACCCGTTATGGCGACGGTCCGGTTCTCAAGCTCACGCAGAGCAGCCGCGCTTCCTTCGTGAAACCACAGGTGGGACAAAAGAAATCCCACCAAGGCAAGCAAACAGAGTGCCCCGCCCAGGACCGCACGGAATATGTCCTTGCGCTGTACCCGCCAAAGGCAAAAGAGAAAAGCCCCGACAAGCAAGAAACCACCCAAAACCAGCTTTCCCGCAAGCGGCAGGAAAAACCCCGCGAGAGACGCGAGGGTAAAGCCAAAGCAGCAGAGAAACAGCGGTCGGTGGCGGAATATGGCCATGACGGGACTCCTTTCGGTAGAGTGTAGGGTTCAAATTTGGGGGTAACTGTTCAGCCACCCTTCAAATTGCAGTTTAACGGTGAGATACAAAGATACAAGATGCGAGATACAAGATATGCAAAAAACCTTACGGCGACCTCCGTTTCTATATCTTGTATCTTGTATCGCCCGAGCTTGCTCGGTGCGTATCTTGTATCTCTCTGCTGAGCGGAGCTCAGCGATAAACCCAAATTTGAAGTCCGAAAAATCTCTTGACTTTCATCCCGAAATGGTCTATAATATAAATGATCGTGAGACTGTCCCCAATCCCCCGAAAAGGAGCCGATATATATGCCTGCCACCCCCGATATGACGACCCTCCGCGCCCGCGTCGAGCAGCTTCGCCGCGAGTTGGACTACCACGCCAAGCAATACTACGTCTACGATGCTCCCGTCATTTCCGACTACGAGTACGATAAGCTCTACTACGAGCTGGTGCATCTGGAGGAGGACTACCCCGAGCTGGATCATCCCGCATCCCCCACCCACCGCGTGGGCGGAAAGGCCTTGGACAAGTTCGAGAAAGTCACCCATACCGCCCGCATGGATTCCCTCTCCGACGTTTTCTCCTACGACGAGCTGGGAGATTTCGTTCAACGCGTCCATGAGATATTGCCCGACGCTCCCTTCTCGGTTGAGCCCAAGATCGACGGTCTGTCGGTCTCCCTCCGCTACGTGGGAGGTGTCCTGACCCAAGGAGCCACCCGCGGCGACGGTATCACGGGGGAGGACGTAACCGGCAACATCAAGACCATCTTCGATATTCCCCTCACCCTCCCCGAGCCGCTTGACCTCGTAGTACGCGGTGAGGTCTATATGCCCCGCGCCGTCTTTGAGAGACTGAACGTCAAGCGCGAGGCTGAGGGTACCGCCCTGCTGGCTAACCCTCGCAACGCCGCCGCGGGCTCTCTGCGCCAGCTCGATCCCAACGTCACCGCCCAGCGCGCTCTCTCCATCTTTGTGTTCAACTTCCAGGAGGGAAGCCTCTACCTCGACGGTCACGCCCCCGAGACCCACACCGAGACCCTGAACCGCCTCTCCGAGCTGGGCTTCACCACCCTGCGGGAGACCGCGGTCTGTAACACCCAAAGGGACATCGTGGCCCACATCGAGTCCCTCGGAGCCAAGCGCGACGATCTCGCCTATGACATCGACGGCGTTGTCATCAAGCTGGATCGCCTCGCCGACCGCACCCGTATGGGCGAGGGAACCAACACCCCCAAGTGGGCGGTGGCCTATAAATTCCCCCCCGAGCAAAAAGTGACCCGACTGGAGAGTATCACCGTAGCCGTAGGTCGCACCGGTGTCCAAGTCGGATCCGAGCCATGT
>JAZNUO010000016.1:0-1638 GCA_045592305.1 Eubacteriales bacterium
GCGGTGACTGCTCTTCTGGCTTATCTGGATACCTTGGGGGCTCTCCCCCAAACGGTCTGGCTTCCCCATGACCCCGAAGTCGGGTCGTAGCCATGTCGTTCTGTGGGCCAAGGGGTTGTGCCATGGAGTTGTCTTCCTAAGACCGCTTGGCCTCCGACTTAGGCGGCACGCCCGCGGCGGTGACTGCTCTTCTGGCTTATCTGGATACCTTGGGGGCTCTCCCCCAAACGGTCTGGCTTCCCCATGACCCCGCCGCCGCGGAATCCGTCAGCGGACTCTATCCCCAAGTGGGAACGGGCTTCACCGTGACCGAGGGAGAACCCGCCGAAGCGAACCAAAAGAAAAAAGCCGCCTATGCCAAGGCCGCGCCCATAGGAGCCTCCACCCTCCTGACCGTGTGATGGGTACGGTAAAGCCCTCCCATCACCTATCCCGTTCCCCTTTCCGTTCGCTCGCAGGGCGACATCATTGCGCCATGGCGCACATCATTGCTCGCTCGCGAGCACCTCGTTGCGGCCATCAGCCGCACATCATTTGAAAAAGGCTTACGGATCAAAACCGTAAGCCTTTTTCAACTTTTATGCCTGCTCATACTAATCCTTAATAAAAATCTTGAACCAAGTCTGTCCTCTCCGTCACGCCAAGGGCGTGCCACCTCCCCCAAAGGGGGAGGCTTATGCAAGGCTCTCCCTCTGGGAGAGCTCCCGCGAAGCGGGTGAGAGGGAATTCAAATTCAAGGTTATATTACGGGATTAGTATCAGCCTTGTAGGCCCTCAGCGCGCGGGAAAGCTGATCGGGGCAGGAGGTGGGGCGGGGACCGCAATGGATGCCCTCGAGGCGGGAGATGGCCTCGTCGATATTCATGCCGGCGATGAGAGCCGCCACACCCTGTGTATTGCCCGAGCAGCCGCCGGTGAAGGTGACTTTGACGATCACGTCGCCGTCAATATCCATGTCAATCATGCGGGAGCAAACACCCGTGGGCTTGTAGGTGAAATGGTTCATGATGGTATTCCTTTCGGTTTTGTGGTATTACACGGTCCCGTACAGACCGATGACGGTGCTCTCCGAGGCCTCCAGAGTCAAAAAGCGGCGGAAGGTGGGGAGATCACCCTCCGTGGCGTTGAAAACACAGGCTAAGGCAGGGGGATCGTCGGCATCCCCGTCGCCCGCGTCGAAGCGGGGGAGGGTGTCCAGACGGCAGAGGTTCATGCCGCAGAACTCGGCGGCGGTGAGGAGATCGGTCAGGGAGGGGGTGCCGTCTCTGTGGATGAATTCCAGATACAGAGGCTCTCCCTTGGTGGGAGGGGTCAGAGGGGCAGGGAAGTCTCCCTCGGCAGATTTCAACAGGGCAAAGCGGGTGATCTGACCCTCGGCCGCGCCGTTTTCCAGATCGCAGACCGCCACCACCTGCAAACTGTACCGCAGGATCAGGCGGGTGAAGGCGGTGAGCTTGCCGTTGTGGGTGTTCTCCAAGGGGAGGATGCAGTATTCGCAGAGACCGCCTCGTACCTCCTCGCAGGCATCCACAAAGCTGGCCGTGGCGGCGGCGCGGGGATTGTTTACGGCTGCCGCCAGCCTGAGGTACGCCTTATCCGCGAAGGCGGCGGGCATATAGGCGATGCGCCCCCGTACCG
>JAZNUO010000017.1:0-3906 GCA_045592305.1 Eubacteriales bacterium
CGCGGCATCGGTCAGAACTTCATGAACCCCGCTCTGGCCGCCCGTTGCTTCCTGCTCATCTCCTTCGCGGGACCCCTGACCAAGTTCCCCGAGACGGTGCGCACCCCGTTTGAGAACCCCGCCATGGCCGGAGCTACCCCCATGACCGCCCTCAAGGCTGGGGAAGCCACCGACTGGTTCCAGATGCTCTTCAACACCCACAGCGGTACCATCGGTGAGGCCTCGGCCATCGCCATTCTGCTGGGTCTCGGCTACCTCCTTGTCCGTAAGGTGGTCAATATCCGCATTCCCGCCGTCTACATACTCTCCACCGTGGGCTTCGTGGCTCTTTTGCAGGTCATCACGGGCAATACCGCCCTCCTGTCGGCGGATTTCCTGATCACCCACCTCTGCGGCGGCGGCCTCCTCGTCGGCGCGTGCTTCATGGCCAACGACTACGCCACCTCCCCCATCACCCCTGCGGGTCAGGTGATCTACGCCCTGATTCTGGGTCTGCTCACCGCCCTGTTCCGTTGCGTGGGCTCGGCCACCGAGGGCGTGTCCTACGCCATCATTCTGGGCAACCTTATGGTGCCCATCATCGAACGCTTCACCATGCCGAAGCCCTTCGGCGTGAAAAAGCGCAGCGCGTAAAAAGGAGGGAGCTCAGCCATGAAAAAGATCATCACAAGCACCCTCATTCTGGTGGCCATCACCCTCATCGCGGGTCTGGCCCTGGCCGCCGTCTACGAGATCACCAAGGAGCCCATCGCCGAAGCTGAGTACAAGGCCAAGATGGATGCCTACCGCGCCGTCATGCCTGATGCCGCCGACTTCACCGAGATGGAAAACACCGCCGCCGCCCTCCCCGCGGGGGTCTCGGTGGACGAGATCATGAAGGCCGTATCCACCGATGCCGCCACCGTGGGCTACGTGGTCAAAGCCACGTCCGCCAACGGCTACGGCGGAAACGTCACGGTGGCCGTGGGCGTCCTGCCCGACGGACGCATTCTGGGCGTTTCGGTCATTTCCCAGTCTGAGACCGCGGGTCTGGGCGCGAAATGCGCCGAGGAGGGCTTCACCTCTCAGTTCGCAGGTCTGCTGGGTCAGGTGGAATACACCAAGACAGGCGAGGAGGGGAAGGTGGATGCCCTGAGCGGAGCCACCGTCACTACCGCCGCCGTCACCGAGGCGGTCAATGCCGCCCTGAAGCAGGTCAACAGTATCATTTCATCGGGAGAGGAGGGATAAGCCGTGGCAAACGAGAAGAAAACCAAGAAAAAGCTCGTCCTGAAAAAGGATTCTCCCCTGGAGCGGCTGTGGAACGGTCTCATCCGCGAGAACCCCACCTTCGTCCTCATGCTGGGTATGTGCCCCACGCTGGCAGTCACCACGGGGGCTATCAACGGTCTGGGCATGGGTCTGTCCACCACCGCGGTGCTGGTCATGTCCAACGTATTCATCTCCCTGCTCCGTAAGATCATCCCCGGACAGGTCAGAATGCCCGCCTACATCGTCATCGTCGCCTCCTTCGTGACCATCATCGAGATGCTCCTCCACGCCTTCGTCACCCCCATCTACGATTCTCTGGGTATCTTCATCCCCCTCATCGTGGTCAACTGCATCATTCTGGGTCGCGCCGAGGCCTACGCCTCCAAGAACAAGGTGATCTCCTCCCTCTTTGACGGTCTGGGCATGGGTCTGGGCTTCACGGGAGCGCTGACCATCATCGGTCTTGTCCGCGAATTTTTGGGCGCGGGGACTCTCTTCGACGTCCGCGTTATGCCCGAGAGCTTTACCCCCATCTCCATCTTCATTCTGGCTCCCGGTGCCTTCTTCGTTCTGGCCTGCCTGACCGCTCTCCAGAACCACTTCAAGGCTCCCTCGGCCACCAACGTGGAAAAGAGCCAACTGGCCTGCGGCGGTGACTGCGCCCATTGTCACGGCTCCTGCGGCGCGATGAACCACGAGGCCGTCATCAAGGAAAAGACCGCCAAGGCCGCTATCGAAGCCGAAAAGGCCGCCCGAGCCAAGGCCGAGGCCATCGAAAAGGCCAAAGCCGCCAAGGCAGCCAAGGAAGCCGCCGCAAAAGCGGAGACCGCCTCCCGCGAGGAGACCGAAAAGCCCGCGGGCAGTGAAGCCCCCACCACCCAAACCAACCGAAAGGAGGACGGACAGGCATGAGCGACGTGACCAAAATTTTTCTCGCGCTGGTGACAACCATCCTCATTGACAACGTGGTGCTCTCCCAGTTCATGGGTCTTTGCCCCTTTTTGGGCGTATCCAAGCAGATCAAGACCGCCATCGGCATGGGTGCCGCGGTGATCTTCGTCATCACGGTAGCCTCCGCCGCCACCTCGGCGCTCTATAACGGTATTCTCCTGCCCCATAACCTGACCTATCTGAACACCATCGTTTTCATCGTGGTCATCGCGGCTCTGGTGCAGTTCGTGGAGATGGTGCTCCGCAAGTTCAGCCCCGCCCTCTACGGCGCGCTGGGCGTGTACCTCCCCCTGATTACCACCAACTGCGCCGTGCTGGGTGTGGCTCTCACCAACGTCCAGCAGGGCAACGGCATCGGCATGAGCATCCTGACGGGCTTCGGCACCGCCACGGGCTTCGCGCTGGCCATCGTCATTCTGGCGGGCATCCGTGAAAAGATCGCCCACAACGACATTCCCAAGGCCTTCCGAGGCATGCCCATCACCCTGCTCTGCGCGGGGCTCATGGCTATTGCCTTCTTCGGCTTCAAGTCTTTGGCGTAAGGAGGTAGCGTGATATGAGTATGGAACAGATCATCGCTATCCTCGCCGCCGCGGGCATTGTGGCGGGTGTCGGTCTTGTGGTGGGTATTTTCCTCGGCGTATCGGGTAAGATCTTCGCCGTCCCCACCGACGAGCGGGTGGAGGCGGTTCGCGAGTGCCTCCCCGGCAACAACTGCGGCGGTTGCGGCTATTCGGGCTGTGACGGTCTCGCCAAGGCCATCGCCGACGGGGATGCCCCCGTTACCGCCTGCCCCGTGGGCGGGCAAGCCTGCGTGGACGCTATCTGCGCCGCGCTGGGCATGGAGTCTGCCACCGCCGTCCGCATGGTGGCCTTCGTCAAGTGCGCAGGCTCCTGTGATAAGAGTGCTTTCGAGTACGAGTATTTCGGGGATTCCGACTGCCACCGCCTCGCCCTCGCCCCCGGACGGGGAAGCAAGGCCTGCGCCTACGGCTGTACGGGTCTGGGCTCCTGCGCCCGCGCCTGTCCCTTCGATGCCATTACGGTCAAGGACGGCTGCGCCGTGGTGGACCCCGACAAGTGTAAGGCCTGCGGCAAGTGCGTTGCCGTCTGCCCCAACCACCTCATCGAGCTGATCCCCGAGACCGCGGGCTATGCCGTCCGCTGCTCCTCCCGTGAGAAGGGTAAGGTCGTCCGCGAGATGTGCGACGCGGGCTGCATCGGCTGCGGCATCTGCGCGAAGCTCTGCCCCGAAAAGGCCATCACCGTGGTCAACAACGTGGCGCACATCGACCAGAGCGCCTGTATCGGCTGCGGCAAGTGCGCCGCCAAGTGCCCCGCCCACATCATCATCACCCCCTTCGGTAAGGCCGCCATCGCTGAGCCAACCGAGGCATGAACGGTATGAATCCAACAAAAAAATGCCCCATGACCGTCCTCGCGGCCGTGGGGCTGTCCCTCTGTATGCTGCTCTGCGCCCTCCCCACGACGGGATGCGCGAAATCGGCGGTCTATACCACCAGCTATTTCGACACCTTCGATACCGTCCTCACCGTTACGGTGAGCGCGCCCAGCCGTGAGACTGCCACCGGATGGTCGACCGACCTCCACGAAATCGCCAAGACCCTCCACGCCGAGCTGACTCCCTATGAGTCCGCCGAGGGTGTCCGCGGCATCCGCGCCCTCAATGAGAACGCGGGAAGC
>JAZNUO010000018.1:0-7808 GCA_045592305.1 Eubacteriales bacterium
ACGGCGCTCCGCCGTTCGTGCGGGTTCTCGGTTCTTGGCGACCCTACGCGCAATCAGACTCTTTCGCCCCTTTGTGGGCGAAAGAGTCGCGCAGATCAGGTGGTGGGTTTCTTAAGGGAGGCACCGTGGGTGACTCCCTTAAGTGGCGATTCTTTTGGTACTTTTCTTTCGCCGCGGAAAGAAAAGTACATATGCAAAACCCTTCTATAAAGCCCAATTTACCCAAAAGGGTGACTCAATCATGAGTCACCCCGTGCTTATTCATTTGCGTCCATAACCATTTCGGACTTCTTGGTGGGCGCGAGCCAAACCACCGCGCAAGCCACCGCCAAAACCGCCGTCACCGCCAGACCTCCCTCCAGACCGAAGGAGCCGCCATTGACGAGGGTCTGCCAGTCGCCCTCGCCCATCTCAGCGACCAGGGGGGAAGGACTGCCCGTAAGCCCGCTGACGGGGATGCCGAACAGATTGCCTTGGGCGAAGTTCCACATACTGTGAACCGCGCCCACCATCCAGATGCTCCCGCGGCGCAGGGTCAGCAGGGAGGCAAAGAGACCGAACAGGAATATGTTCATGAGGGCAACCGCTGTCACACCGGGATTCGCGATGTGGAGCAGAGAGAACAACAGAGCGTTGGACACGGCGCAAGCCCATAGAGGCCATTTGCGGCTGAGGGAGATCATCAGGTAGGAGCGGCAGAGCAGCTCCTCGGACATACCCTGAATGAGAAAGCCTACGAAGAACAGAAGCATCAGCCCAAGGGAGGGCAGGGTCTCCGCGGGAGACAGAGTCAGCGCGCCCGTGACTGAGCAGAGCAGAACAGGGAGACCGAACAGCCCCAGACCCGCTGCCAGTCCGATGGCATACTCGGGAATCGCCCCGCGGCGGATCAAGCCCAGACTGGTCAGATTTCTGCGCTCAATCGCCAAGCAGTAGACCAGCACCCCCGCCACCATGGCTATGGTTGTGAACAGGGAAATGAGCATACTCGTATCCCCCGCCAGGCTGTTGGGAATGACGAGGATGGCGACGGCGGACAGAATCGTCTGCGCCAGACTTGTGACGGTCAGGGTCGCAAAGAATAACAAAAAAACCACCGCGGGGCGGGCGGTGAGCCGCTCCCTCGGAGGGGCAAGCAGCATATTTGTCTTTTTAAAGGCAGGAAATCTCACGGCGAAGGCCTCCTTTCACACACTACTCTTTCATTATATCACAAAACCGTCTGTTTGTCAACCGCTTCGAGCCAATTCGCATAGAGGAATTTTGTCGGATTTTTTGTATACTATTAACGAAATTCATCAAAATGACATAATAACCTCTTTACAAAATCACAATAGTGTGCTATAATAAAGATGACCAAAGGGGGAAGCCCCAAAGGCCCCTCCGAGGTCACGCAACCGTTAAACGCAAAAGGAGGAAACACCATGAAGATCACCATCGTAGGAAGAAAGCTGAACGTGTACGACGACACCCGTGAGCTGATCGAGAAGAAGCTGTCCAAGCTGGATAAATACTTCAAGGCCGCAAACACCGAGGCCACGGTCACTCTCAGTCGGAAACGAAACGTCTCCAGCTTAGAAGTGACCATCAACGCGGGCGGCACCCTGTTCCGCAGCGAGGTGGATGCTGATGACTTCCGCATCGCGCTGGATCAGACGGTGGATCACATCGAGGGTCAGATCCGCAAGAACAAGACCAAGCTGGCCAAGCGCCTCCGCGAAAACGTCATGGACATGAGCATGATCCCCGACCCCGTGGAGGACGTTCCCGAGGACGAGCCCATCATCCGTGTCAAGCAGTTTGAGTTCAAGCCCATGACTCCCGAGGAGGCCATCATGCAGATGAATCTCTTGGGTCACAGCTTCTACGTATTCAACGACGTCACCACGGGGGACACCTGTGTGGTCTACACCCGCAAGGACGGGGACTACGGCCTGATCGAGCCTATGAAGTAAGGCTTTTTGGGATCATAGAAAGGAATAATTTTTCCCTCCCATCGACTTCGGTGGGAGGGATTTTTGCGGTATACGGACAACCTGCCTGTTCATAGAGTAGGATAAATATTTGAATTTGGGTTTATCGTTCCGATAAACCCAAGCGAAGTACGCCGCAGGCGGCGAGTGAAGTGCGGCAGGGCCGCGTGAAGCGCTCCCGACGGTCGCGTGAAGTGTGCCCCTTTGGGGCACGTATCGGAAAGAAACCCTACGGGTTTCTCATTTGATTTTTGAAGAAATCCGTAGGATTTCCACCATAACTCGCCTGCAAGGCGAACTTCACGCGACCAACGGGAGCACTTCACGCGCCATAGCGCGCTTCACACGACCAACGGGAGTGCTTCACTTGCAGTTTATCGGAACGATAAACTGCAATTTGAAATCCCAAGGAGGCTCCCATGTTCATCCTTCCCCCCATCCTCAAGCTCCTCCACCTCATCCTCGGTCTGGACACCCCTCACAATTTCCCCCCGCCCCTCCCCGCCAAGGAGGAGGAGGAAGCCTTCCGCAAGGCGCGGGCGGGGGATGAGGATTCCCGCCAGACCCTCATCCTCCATAATCTCCGTCTGGTCTCCCACATTGTCCGTAAGTATTACTCCACGGCGGGGAACCAAGAGGATCTGGTCTCCATCGGCACCATCGGGCTTGTCAAGGCGGTGGACACCTTCCGAATCGACAACGGCGCGCGGTTCGCTACCTACGCCGCCAAGTGCATCCAGAACGAGATCCTCATGCACTTCCGCTCCCAGAAGAAGCTCAGCGCCGAGGTCTCCATGAACGAGACCATCGACGTGGACAGGGACGGCAATCCCCTGACCTATACCGACGTCATCTCCAGCGAGGAGAACCTCCCCGAGGAGGTCATGCGGAGTATTGAGGCCGACCGCGCCATGACGCTGGTCCGCACCCGTCTGGACCCCCGCGAACGGCAGGTCATCACCCTGCGCTTCGGGCTTGGCGGTGTCCCCGCTCTGACGCAACGGGAGATCGCTCAGAAGCTGGGCATCTCCCGCTCCTACGTCAGCCGTATCGAGAAGGCGGCCATCGATAAGCTGAAGGAGGGCTTTGGACTGCCCCGCGGGTGATCAGTCCTTGGCCTTTCCCCTGGCTATGAGGGCGACCAGATACCCGAACACCAGAGCCGCCGCCGTCCCTCCCGCCGCCGCGGTGAGAGGTCCTGTCAGCGCGCCCAAAAGCCCCTTCTCCTCAACGGCCTCCTTGACCCCCTTGGAGATGAGATACCCGAACCCCGTCAGCGGCGTGGAAGCTCCCGCCCCCGCGAATTTCGTAAGGGGCTCGTAGACCCCTACCGCCCCCAGAAAGACCCCCGCCGAGACGTACAGCACCAGGATCCGCGCGGGGGTCAGCTTGGTCTTGTCAATGAGGATCTGAGCGACCACACAGAGCGCGCCGCCCACCAGAAAGGCGCGGAGGTAGGGAAGCACCGCGTCCGCAACAGATTTCCAATCCATCTCAATTCTCCTTTTCTGACAAGTCTTTTTCGGCGGGACTCTCCAAACACACCAAATGCGCCACCCCGGGGATGGACTGCCCTTGCTTGACACTGTCGGGGCTCATCATCGCCCCTGTGGCCATGAACAGAATGCGGTTCAGCTCCCCCTTTTGCAGCTTGGGCAGCAGATACCCCCCCAGCACCACCGCCGCGCAGCCGCACCCCGAGCCGCCGCCGTGGGTGTCTTGGGTGTTGCGGGAAAAGATCATCTTGCCGCAGTCGTTGTGACGGCTCGATATATCCAGCCGCTCGGCCATCATGAGATCGCAGAGGATGCGGCTCCCCTCCCAGCCCAGATCTCCCGTGACGATGAGATCGTAATCAATGGGGAAGGTGCCGCTTTCCCTGAAATACCGCGTCAGGGTGGATACCGCCGCGGGAGCCATGGCCGCCCCCATGTTGTTAGCGTCGGTGATCCCCATGTCCACTACGATGCCGGGAAGCGCGTGAGTCACCCGCGCCAGCTCCCGTTCCCTCGTCGGCTCGGATGTCGTGACCACAAAAGCCCCTGCCCCTGTCACCGTCCACTGCCCCGTCGGAGGTCGCTGACCGCCGTACTCCAAGGGGGTGCGGAACTGCCGCTCCGCCGCCGCGTTGTGGGAGGAGGTCACGGCCGCCGCCACCTCTGCAAAGCCCCCGCTGACCATGGTTGCCGCCAGCATCAGCCCCTCGATGGAGGTGGAGCAGGCACCGTACAGACCGAAGTAGGGAATATCGTAGGACAGAAGCCCGTAGGACGAGCCCACGCATTGGTTGAGCAGATCCCCCGCGAAAAGCATATCCACCTGTTCCTCGGGAATGCTCGCCTTCCCCAAAGCCGCCGCCAGAGCCATTCTCTGCATCTCGGATTCTGCCTTCTCCCACGTGTCCTGCCCGAATCGGTCATTCTCACCGTAGAAGTCGAAATGCTGACCCAGAGGTCCCGCGTGCTCCTTTGCGCCCACTACCGTGGCGGCGGAGAGAACCGAGGCGTTGAGGTGAAGAATGTTTTGCGGCATGAGGATCTCCTTTCAAATGGTAAATTGCAGTTTATCGGTGAGATACAAGTTACAAGATACAAAGATACAAGATATGTAAAAACCCTTACGGCGACTCCCGTTTCTATATCTTGTATCTTGTATCTCCGTATCTTGTATCTCTTCGATAAACCCAAATTTGAAACCCTAATTACGAATTTTTCATTAGAATCCCCCGTTTCCCCTTGCATTATACCCAAAAATGTGGTATAATCAAATTAGGTGTATCCGCAAGGGGGCAAAGCCCCTGCAAAACCCATAGATAAGGAGAAAAAATCATGAATCTGCAAGTTGGCTCTCTCATAAACGGCTTCCGCGTCCTCCGTGACGGGGACGTTCCCCTGCTGAACGCCCACTACTGGAAGCTTCAGCACGAGGCCACGGGCGCGACCCTCTACTACTCCGACCGCGACGACGGCCAGATGGTCTTTTCGGTGGGCTTCCGTACCCTCCCCGAGGACGACACGGGCGTGTTCCACATTCTGGAGCACTCCTGCCTGGACGGCTCCAAGAACTATCGGCTCAAGGAGCCCTTCGTCAACCTCCTCAAGACCTCCATGGCGGTGGATCTCAACGCCATGACCTTTGAGGACAAGACCATCTACTACTTCATCTCCACCAACGAGCAGGATTACCTCAACCTCATGTCGGTGTACATGGATGCCGTATTCAACCCCCTGCTCCTCACCGACCGCCGCATCTTCGAGAAGGAGGCGTGGCATATCGAGCCCGCAGGAGAGGGCAAGGTCGCCATTTCGGGCGTGGTTTTCAACGAGATGCAGGGCAACGATAACCAGCCCGACTACATCATGTGGATGCAGAACGAGAAGCAGATCTTCCCCGACCTCTTCTTCCGCTTCAATTCGGGCGGCGACCCCGCCTATATTCCCGAGCTGACCTACGAGCAGTTCAAGGAGACCTATGACCGTTTCTACTCCACCCAGAACGCCATCTTCTACCTGTCGGGCAACATGGGTCTGGAGGCGGAGCTGGCTCATATTGATTCTGTCCTCACCGAAAAGGGCAAGTCCGCTCAGGAAAAACCCGCTCCCGCGCCCATTCAGGCACCCGTCATCAGCCCCGACGGTACCGTCTACTACCAGTTAAGTGATAACGAGGAGATGGCGGGGAATACTCATCTCATGCTGACCTACGTCCTCGGGGAGGACAAGTCCGCCGAGGTGCTGGCCTTCGCTCTCCTGTCCCGCTATCTGGCCGAGAATACCGAGTCCCCCCTGACCAAGGCGGTTCTGGACGCGGGTGTGGGTCAGGACTTCGGCATGGCCTGCGAGGGGGACTACCGTCAGCCCATGCTCTACTTCACGCTGGGCAAATCCGATCCCGAGTGCGCCGAGGGCTTCCGCGCCGCGGTGCTGGATACTCTGAAGGGGCTCTGCGAGGAGGGCATCGACCGCGAGCGCATGACCGATCTGGTGAACAGCCACGAGACCGATTGCCGCCGCGCCTCCCTCAGCGTCAAGACGGGCTTCCGCATCATGGAGTCCTTCATCCGCGCCCACGTCCAGTTCGACGATGCCGAGCCCACCAATGATCTGATCGCCCTCCGCGAGGCCATGGCCGCCGATGACCGTTACTTCGAGCACCTTATCGAGAAATATATCCTGAACAGCAACCACTGGGGGCTCACCCGTTGCATCCCCTCCCGCACCCTCTCCGAGGAGAAGCGCGCCAAGATGACCGCCCGCTTTGAGGCCGAGGCGCAGAAGATCAACGCCGCCGAGGGAGGCTACGCCGCGCTGGAGGCTAAGATGGAGTCCTTCAACGAGTACCTTACCGCCCCCGATTCTCCCGAGGCCGAGGCATCTGTCCCCCACCTCTCCCCCGCCGACATCAACACTACCTCCGATGCCCGCGACATAGCCGAGGAGACCGCCACCGTAGGCGGCTGTGAGGCTACGTCCCTGTCCTATATCACCGACACCAACGGCATGGTCATGGCGGGTCTGCTCTTTGACCTCTGCGGTCTGGATGCCGACGAGCTGTTCTACGTCCGCTGCCTCCATGACGCCCTCATGAGCCTGCCCGCAGGGAAGTATTCCGTCCCCGAGCTGACGCAAAAGTGGGTCAGCCTCCATACCAACGCTTCCTTGGGACTCCGAGTCGAGACCACGGGAGATGCCTATCTGGGTCTGGTGCTGGATACCCCCGCCGAGAAGCTCGCCGACGCGGTGGCGCTGCTGAACGAGTATATCGCCGCTCCCGTGTTCGACCGTACCATCCTCTCCCGCATCTTCTCCAACGCCTCGGGAGTCCGCAACATGATGATCCGCCGCGGCAACATGACTGCCCTCCGCCTCGCCACCCGTACCATGTCCCTGTCGGGTGTCTATGACGAGTACCTGTCGGGTGAGTCGGCATACCGCCGCCTGGCGGAGCTGGCGAACCGCTTCGAGGACAACGCCGACGCGCTCATGGAGGGCATGACCAAGGTCTGGCGGAAGCTCACCGCTACCGTCACCCCCATCGCCTACTTCACGGGTGAGACCGAAGCCTACGCCGTCTGGAAGAAGGCCATCGCGGCTCTGTCCACAGGCTCCGCCATCGCTCCCAAGTGCGCCTGCCCCCTGACCCTCCTGCCCCGCGAGAACTACGCCCTCACCATCCCCGGGGAGGTCAACTACTGCGCAGAGGTCTTTGATCTGGCTGACGCGGGCAGGGCATACAGCCCCAAGCTGTCGGTCATCCATACCCACCTGTACAGCAAGTGCTTCTGGGACGAGATCCGCGCCAAGGGCGGTGCCTACGGGGCCTCCGCTATCGGCTTCCGTCAGGGCATCGTGGGCTACGTGTCCTACCGCGATCCCCGCGTCACCGATACCTTTGGCGTCTACGGAAGCGTCCCCGCGTGGATCGAGGCCAATCTGCCCTCCGAGGAGGAGGTAGGCTCCATGATCGTCTCCACCGTGGGCTCGGCATACTTCGCCCCCAGAAGTCCCATCGATCTGGGCAACGCCGCTCTCGCCCGCTATCTGGTGGGTCAGACCGCCGCCGACCGTCAGACCGAGATCGAGACCATCCTCTCCACCACCCCCGCCGACTTCAAGGATTATGCCAATACCGTCCGCGCCTTGCAGGCAGAGGGCAAGGGTGTCAAGACCATCCTCGGCGGCACCGACGCGGTCAAGGCCTCGGGGCTGTTTGAGGGGAAGAACATTAAGGAGCTGTAAGAATCAAGATACAAGATACACGCCGAGCAAGCCTGAGCAAAGCTCGGCAGATACAGGATACAAGATAGGAGGCGAAAGGCTCGCTTTATCTTGTATC
>JAZNUO010000019.1:0-3255 GCA_045592305.1 Eubacteriales bacterium
CCCCCCGATAAGCTCTGCACCTACTGCTGGAACGGGAAGGAATAAAGAACGGTTCTGGGGGCGTTGCCTCAAACCCCACATGAAATCTTTTTGCAAAAAGGTTTCATGACTTCCAAAAAACTTTAAAAAAGTCTATACTCCTCCTTCAAGTTTTTGAAGATTCCAAAGAAACTTTTTTCAAAAAGTTTCTTTGGCGGGGCATGGGGCAGAGCCCCATATACAATGAATCATAACCGAAAGGAAGAAATACCATGCATTCTAATTCCAAGTCCGAAAGCTACGCCGCCGCGGGCGTAGACATTACTGCCGGCTACAAGGCGGTGGAGCTCATGAAGAAGCACATCGCCCGCACCAAGAACGAGGGCTGCGTGGACGACGTGGGCGGCTTTGGCGGCTGCTTCGGTCTGAACGTGGCGGGTATGTCCGAGCCTGTGCTGGTTTCGGGTACCGACGGCTGCGGCACCAAGGTCAAGATGGCCATTCTCATGGACAAGCACGATACCATCGGCATCGACGCTGTGGCCATGTGCGTCAACGACATCATCTGCGTGGGTGCGAAGCCCCTGTTCTTCCTCGACTATATCGCCTGCGGGAAGAATATCCCCGAGAAGATCGCCGCCATCGTGAGCGGTGTGGCCGAGGGCTGTGTCCAGTCCGGCGCGGCTTTGATCGGCGGCGAGACCGCCGAGCATCCCGGCATGATGCCCGCGGAGGAATACGATCTCGCAGGCTTCTCGGTGGGTATCGTGGACAAGAAGAAGATCATCGACAACACCGCCATGAAGGCGGGTGACGTGGTGATTGCGCTGGCCTCCACGGGCGTCCACTCCAACGGCTTCTCCCTCTGCCGTAAGGTCTTTGACATCGACAATAATCCCCCCTCCCTGTACGTCCCCTGTGAGGCTCTGGGCGGCAGGTCCATCGGTGAGACCCTCCTGACCCCCACCCGTATCTACGTGAAGTCGGTGCTGGCGCTCCTTGAAAAGGTCCATGTCAAGGGGATTTCCCACATCACGGGCGGCGGTTTCTACGAGAACATCCCGAGAAGCATCCCCGCGGGTCTGGGCGCCCGCGTCCGCCGCGCTGACGTGAAGGTGCTGCCCATCTTCGACCTCATCGCCAAGACGGGGAATATTCCCGAAAGAGATATGTTCAACACCTACAACATGGGCGTGGGCATGAGCATCGTGGTCTCTCCCGAGGACGTGGACACCGCGCTGGAGGTCCTCCGCGCTCACGGGGAGGACGCGTACCTCATCGGTGAGATCGTGCCTGCCGCCGAGCTGGGCGGTGAGCAGATCGAGATCGTGTAAGTGCCAAGGAGGGGTCGCCCTCCCGAAGATCGAGGGGGAGGCCCCCCCTTACCAAAGAAAATTTGGGAGATTGTCATGAAAATCCTACATAACGTCATCAACGGTTTGCTGGCCGGTATCATGATCGCCGTGGGTGGGACGGTGTTCCTCGCCTGCTACGGCGACGGCTCTATGGTGAATAAGACCATCGGCGCGTTTTTCTTCTCCATCGCCCTGCTCTGCATCTGCTACAAGAAGTACTCCCTCTATACGGGCAAGATCGGCTTCATTCCCGAAAAGCACGATCGGGAAGCATTCTCGGTCCTTCTTTGGGGACTTCTGGGCAACCTCATCGCCACGGTGGCACTGGGGTACGCCCTGCGCGCCGCCATCCCCGCCATCGGGGGCGTGGCCGAGATCCTCTGCGCCGCCAAGCTGGAGCAGCTCTGGTGGCAGACCCTCGTCCGCGGGATCTTCTGCGGTATCCTCATGTATCTGGCGGTGAACATCTACCTCGACAGGAAAACCGTGACGGGTATTTTGTTCTGCGTGCCCGTCTTCATTCTGGCGGGCTTTGAGCACTCGGTGGCCAATATGTTCTACTTCGGCGCGGCGGGAATGTTCTTCTCGGTGGATTCCATCATCTATCTGGCCATCGTGGTGCTGGGCAATACCGTCGGCGGTATGCTCATGCCCCTCTTGGCCATGATCAAGCCGAAGGAAGCGTAAGGAGGGAGCAATATGGCACAGCAAAAGAAGATTGCCGTCCTCGTCTCGGGCGGCGGCACCAACCTCCAAGCCCTCATCGACGCGCAGAGCCGCGGCGAGCTGGGAGGCGGCAGGATCACCCTCGTCATCGCCTCCAAGCCCGGTGTGTACGCCCTGGAGCGAGCCGCGGGCGCGGGCATTGAGGGCCGCGTGCTGGCGCGGAAGGAGTATGACAGCATCGCCGCCTACTCCAAGGCCTTGGCGGATGAAATGACCGCCGCGGGCATCGACCTCGTGGTGCTGGCGGGGTTCCTCACCATCATCGACGAGCAGGTCTACGAGGCCTTCCCCAACCGAATCATCAACGTCCACCCCGCCCTCATCCCTTCCTTCTGCGGCAAGGGCTTTTACGGACTCCGCGTCCACGAGGCGGCTCTTGAAAAGGGAGTCAAGGTCTCGGGCGCGACGGTGCACATCGTCACCCCCGAGTGCGACGCGGGCCCCATCATCCTGCAAAAGGCCGTAGCAGTCAAGCAGGACGATACCCCCGAGACCCTACAGCGCCGCATCATGGAGGAGGCCGAGTGGAAGCTCCTCCCCGAGGCGGTGAGACTGTTCTGTGAGGACAGAATTACGGTTGAAAATAATAAAGTGTATATCAAAGGAGTATGATTATGAAGGTCAATACCATTGCAAGCGAGCTCAATTCCCTGGCCTACCACGGCCGCGGCATCATCATCGGTAAGTCCGCCGACGGCAGTAAAGCCGTCACCGCCTACTTCATCATGGGTCGCAGCGTCAACAGCCGCAACCGCGTGTTCGTGGCCGAGGGCGATGCTATGCGCACCAAGGCGTTCGACGAGTCCAAGATGGTGGATCCCCACCTCACCATCTACTACCCCGTCCGCGTGCTGGGCAACAAGACCATCGTCACCAACGGCGACCAGACCGACACCATCTACGATCTCATGGATAAGCAGATGACCTTCGAGCAGGCACTCCGCACCCGTGAGTTCGAGGATGACAAGCCCAACTTCACCCCCCGCATCTCGGGCATCATCCGCCGCGAGGCTGACGGCGACATGAATTTCGCCCTGTCCATCCTCAAGAGCGCCGAGGGAGACGATTCCTCCTGCGAGCGCTTCACCTACGCCTACTCCAACCCCCTCTGCGGTCGCGCCAAGTTCATCCACACCTACAACGGCGACGGCAACCCCCTGCCCTCCTTTGAGGGTGAGCCCAAGACCCTGGAGCT
>JAZNUO010000020.1:0-2266 GCA_045592305.1 Eubacteriales bacterium
ACCTCAAGGCGGGGCTTCCCCTCCCCTCGGTGGACTACTACGAGGGCTATGCCCAGATCGAGAACGGCGTAGGCATGATCACCTCCCTGCTCACCGAGTTTGAGGGTGAGATGAACTTCCTCGACGAGTACCTGCCCGACTACAAAGCCCCCCGTACCGTGTCCGTCTGTACAGGCGTGGCCGCCTACCCCACCGTCAAGGCCATGGCCGCCCGCCTGGAGGCACAGGTGGATGGTCTGACTATCCACGTCTACGAGATCATCAACCAC
Organism: Eubacteriales bacterium; assembly: GCA_045592305.1. Lineage (GTDB taxonomy): Bacteria > Bacillota > Clostridia > Oscillospirales > CAG-272 > CAMEON01. The sequence continues at coordinate 270 of JAZNUO010000020.1, forward strand.
TTCTTCGGCGAGTCCGTCACCGTGGCGGGACTGCTGACGGGCAAGGATATGTACGAGCAGCTTGTGGGTCGCGAGCTGGGGGATGAGCTCATCATCCCCGAGAACACCCTGCGGGCTGACGAGGCCATGTTCCTGGACGATATGACCCCCGCCGAGCTGTCCCGAAAGCTGGGCGTTTCCATCCGCGCGGGAAAGAATAACGGCGGGGAGTTTATCCGAGAGATGCTGGGGATCGAGTGAGAATTCGTAATTCGCAATTCGTAATTCGTAATTACGATGCGAGACCCATGTGTTCCCGCATGACCGATACCGATCGTTTGAGATCGAAAAAACATTTCCATACCCATTTACCCGTTACAGATCACATCGCGCATTCCCCATAACCAATTACGAATTACGAATTACGAATTACGAATTCAATTCCATCCCCTTTTGAAAGGAGACCATAACCATGTCCAAGCCTATCATTGCCGTCGTTGGCCGTCCCAACGTGGGCAAATCCACCCTTTTCAATAAGCTCATCGGCGAGCGCCGCTCCATCGTGGAGGACACCCCCGGCGTGACTCGCGACCGCATCTACGGCGAGACCGAGTGGAACGGCCGCCAGCTTGTCCTCATCGATACCGGCGGCATCGAGCCCAAGACCGATGACATTATCCTGTCCCAGATGAAGGTACAGGCGCAGGTGGCCATCGACGATGCCGACGTGATCATTTTCATGTGCGATGTTCGCACCGGCCTCACCGCCGCCGACCGCGACATCGCGGTGATGCTCCAGAAGAGCGGCAAGCCCATTATCCCCTGCGTCAACAAGTGCGACAGCGTGGGCAATCTGCCCTTTGAATACTACGAGTTCTACGAGCTGGGATTTGACTGCGACCCCGTGGCGGTGTCCTCCATCCACGGCTCGGGCACGGGCGACCTGCTGGATGCCTGCTGCGACGCGCTGGCCGATTGGGAGGAGGGCGAGGAGGAGGAGAGCGGCATCAGGATTGCCGTCATCGGTAAGCCCAACGCGGGCAAGTCCTCCATCATCAACCGCTTCCTCGGGGAGAACCGCATGATCGTCTCGGACATCGCGGGCACCACAAGAGATGCGGTGGACACCCGACTGGTCAATGACAGGGGCACCTTCACCTTCATCGATACCGCGGGCATCCGCCGTCAGTCCAGGATCGGGGATCAGATCGAGAAGTACAGCGTCCTCCGCGCCCACATGGCGGTGGAGAGAGCCGATGTCTGCCTCCTCATGATCGACGCTTCGGTGGGCATCACCGAGCAGGACGAGAAGATCGCGGGCATCGCCCATGAGGCGGGTAAGGCCACCATCATCGTGGTGAACAAGTGGGATTCCATCGAAAAGGACAACTCCACCGTCAAGGCCTTCACCGACCGCATCCGCGAGTCTCTGGCCTATATGCCCTACGCCCCCATCACCTTTGTTTCCGCCAAGACGGGTCAGCGCATCGACGGTCTGTACGACCTGATCCTGTCGGTTTACGAGCAGTCCCACCTGCGGGTGACTACGGGCGCGCTCAACGACGTGCTGGGCGAGGCCATGATGCGTGTTCAGCCACCCACGGACAGGGGTCGCCGTCTCAAAATCTACTACATGACCCAGACCCAGATCGCGCCCCCCACCTTCGTCCTGTTCTGCAATATGGCCGAGCTGTTCCACTTCTCCTACCAGCGCTACATCGAGAACTGTCTGCGGGAAACCTACGGCTTCAAGGGTACGCCCATCAAAATGATCATCAAGCAGAGAGGCGACGATCCCGAGATCAACGTGAGGGGGAAGAGGGATAGAAAGGAAAAGGATACTGACGGCGGGGATGAGGAGTGAGCTCTTTCTCCGCAGAGACACCCCATAATCACCGCACCGCCCCCCGCGATACCTTCCCCCGAGGGGAAGGTATACCGATCAACCTTTTTCCTACCGTTACCCGATAGGAAATCCTCACTTTTTTCAATCCTCCCACGAAAGGAGAAACCATATG
>JAZNUO010000021.1:0-7924 GCA_045592305.1 Eubacteriales bacterium
AAAAAACGCCGACGCCAACGGGCTGTCGGATCGCATTGAGTACGTGGAGGCCGACGTGTTCGACTACCTCAAAGCGCTCTCCGAGGCGGGGCGCAAGGGCTGTCCCTTTGATTTCATCATCCTTGACCCTCCCGCCTTCACCAAAAGCCGCGACACTCTCCGCAACGCCATTAAGGGCTACCGCGAGATCAACGCCGCCGCCATGCGCCTGCTCCCCCGCGGGGGCTATCTGGCCACCTGCTCCTGCTCCCATTTCATGACCGACACCTACTTCAAGCAGATGCTCCACAACGCCGCCGAGGACGCGGGAGTTTCCTTGCGGCAGATCGAGGCGCGACAGCAGGGGCCGGATCATCCCATCCTCTGGAACGTGCCCGAGACGGATTATTTGGGGTTTTATATCTTCCAGATCGTGTAAAAACGGCCGCTTTACTACTTTGCATTAATTTTTTAACCATTTGTTTAGTGCCGTTTGATTCTTTTGGCGTAACTGTGCAGCCCACCATCAAATTTGAAGTGGGCGGCGTGTTTATGAAGTGGTCATCCTGAGCGAAGGGCGCAGCCCGAAGTCGAAGGCTCTCTTGTCGGCATAGGAGATCCTTCGACTCCGCCGCAAGCGGCTCCGCTCAGGATGACGGCTTTATACAGACCGCTAAACTGCAATTTTACATATTGGATGAATAGATACCTTTTGGTAAGGTCAGGCAATTTGGCAGGACCCCTCAAGCCGCGTGCGCGGAAAAGTCGGGCGGTTTTCCCGCCCTCGGCTTTTTTGTATCTTCTCCCCAAAATATCCTTCCATATACTTGACATCTCCATGAATCTTTGCTATAATAAAGCCACCAACTATGAAAGGCTCCCTCTCGGGGGTGAAGGTACTTACAATGGGAAAGATTACATTCATGGGTGCGGGCAGCACCGTTTTCGCCAAAAAAGTCATCGGCGACTCCATGTGCAGCGAGGCGCTGCGGGACTTTGAGTTCGCTCTGTACGACATCGACCCCGAGCGTCTGGAGGAGTCCTACATCATGGTCACCGCCCTGAACAAGAACATCAACGAGGGTCGCGCCAAGATCTCCAAGCATCTGGGGGTACCCCAGCGCAAGGACGCTCTCCGCGGGGCTGACTTTGTGGTGGATGCCATTCAGGTGGGTCTGTACGATCCCTGCACCATCATCGACTTTGAGGTGCCCAAGAAGTACGGTCTCCGCCAGACCATCGCCGACACCCTGGGCATCGGCGGTATCTTCCGCTCCCTGCGTACCATTCCCGTTCTGCAGGACTTCGCCGACGATATGGCAGAGGTCTGCCCGGGCGCCTGGTTCCTCAACTACACCAACCCCATGGCCACGCTGACGGGCTATATGCTGCGATACACCCCCATCAAAACGGTGGGTCTCTGCCACAGCGTGCAGGTCTGCGCCGACACTCTGCTGAACGGCGTGGGCATGACCGACGTTAAGCGTCCCCTCAAGCAGAAGATCGCGGGCATCAACCACATGGCGTGGCTCCTGGAGCTGCAGGATGCCGACGGCAACGATCTGCTCCCCGAGGCGCACCGCCGCGCCATCGAGATCCTGGAGCAGTACCCCAAGGGTCACGGCGATCTGGTTCGCTATGAATACATCCGCCGTCTGGGCTACTACTGCACCGAGTCCTCGGAGCACAACGCCGAGTACAACAATCTCTTCATTAAGTCCAAGTACCCCGAGCTCATTGACCGCTACAATATCCCCCTGGACGAGTACCCCCGCCGCTGTGTGAATCAGATTGCCAACTGGAAAAACGCCAGACAGCAGTACGTGGCGGGCGATGTCACCCACAGCCGCAGCCACGAGTACGCTTCCTACATTATGGAGTCCATGGTGACCGGTGTTCCCTGCTGCATCGGCGGCAACGTCATCAACAACGGTCTCATCGAGAACCTCCCCGCCGAGGCCTGCGTGGAGGTGCCCTGCCTCGTGAACAACGCGGGCATCCTGCCCACCCGCGTGGGTCGCCTGCCCCTCCAGCTCGCCGCCATGAACATGACCAACATCAATACCCAGCTCCTCACCATCGAGGCCGCCGTGACCCGCAAGAAGGAGGCCGTCTATCAGGCCGCCATGCTGGATCCTCACACCTCCTCCGAGCTGTCCATCGACGATATCGTGGCTCTGTGCGACGATCTCTTCGAGGCGCATAGAGATTGGTTGCCTCAGTACAGCTAAACCCCATTGATTCCCCATCAGGGCACCCTCGGGTGTCCTGATTTTTGTTTGGTCTGCCCAAATTCAAAACGCTATTTTTGGTCATTTGTCCAAAATCGCTTTATCGCGCTAAATGATTAAAATTTTACCTTGACAAAGCGGCGCAGGTGTGCTATAATGTGGCACATACCGAAAAACTCTTGCTTTACAAGTGCTTTTCAAATCATTCCGAAAAGAGGATTCTACCATGAAAAAGATTCTTTCCGTCGCCCTCGCGGCTCTGCTGCTGACCTTCGCTCTGGTCGCCTGCGACAAGCCCGCCGAGTCGGGTCTCAACTACGGCAAGGAGTGCCTCGCCGTCACTACCCAACTGGATGCCCTGAATGGTCTTGTGAAGGGTGACGCCGACATCGCCGTCATCGATTCCGTCATGGCGGGCTACTACATGAAGAGCGTGGACACCTTCAAGGACTATCAGGTTCTGGAGAACGTGGTCCTCGCCGAGGAGAAGTACGGTATCGCCGCCAAGAAGGGCAACGAGGCACTCATGAGCAAGGTCAACGAGGCCCTCATCGCCCTGGTGGACACCGACTACAAGGCCGTCGCCGACACCTACGGTCTCACCACCGAGCTGCTGGTCAAGGCCGACACCGTAAACCCCTACGCCTCCGCCGCCGACGGCTCCTGGGATAAGATTGCCGCCGACAAGAAGGTCATTATCGGCTACACCCTGTTCGCCCCCATCGCTTACAAGGATGGCGACGGTGCCAACGTTCCCCTGAAGGGCTTCGACATCGATCTGGCCAAGGCCGTGTTCGCTTACCTGAATAGCAAGTATTCCACCGAGGTGGACGTTGAGTTCATCCCCATCGACTGGAATCAAAAGGAGTCCTTGCTGGAGAACGGCTCCATCGATCTGGTCTGGAACGGCATGACCATCACCCCCGAGCGCGAGGCCGAGATGTGCGTCTCGGTTCCCTACCTCGCCAACAAGCAGGTCGCCGTCATCAAGAAGGCTGACGCCGAGAAGTACGCTGCCGCCGACGCAAAGAGCTTTGCCACCAAGGCTTCCGACGCCGTCATCATCGTGGAGCAGGGCTCCGCGGGCGAAGAGCTGGTCAAGCCCGTTCAGTAAATTCCCATACGCCGAAGGGGGCTTTTCGCAAAGCCCCTTTCGGTTCTGAATACATCAAGTAAGGAAACGAATTATCTGTATGAATACGTGGTCCGTTCTATATGACCTGCTTGTGGGCTTCGGCGTAACGCTGAAGCTTTTTGCGCTTACGCTGGTCATTGCCATCCCCTTGGGTCTGCTCTTCGCCATCCTGGCCATGGTGAAGTTCAAGCCCGTCTCCTACCTCATGAAGGTCATCATCTGGGTCGTGCGGGGTACGCCCCTGCTCCTCCAGTGCGTGGTTGTCACCTTCATTCCCTCTGTGCTCCTGAAGATCCCCAACAAGGACTTCGCCGCCATGCTGGGCATCGACACCATGGCGGATCTCCAGTTCGTTTTCGTGCTGGCCGCCTTTGCCCTGAACTACGCCTGCTACTTCGCCGTCATCTACGAGGGCGGCATCAAGGCCATTCCCCAAGGTCAGTACGAGGCGGGACAGGTGCTGGGTATGACCAAATCCCAGATCTTCTTCCGCGTGGTGCTCATGCAGATGGTGCGCCGCATCGTCTCCCCCATGAGCAACGAGGTCATTACCCTTGTCAAGGATACCGCCCTCGCCCGCGCCCTGTCGGTCATTGAGATCATCGCCATCGCCTACGAGAAGGTCAACAAGTACGCGGTGCTGACCCCTCTGCTCTACGCGGGTCTGTTCTACCTGCTCTTCAGCGGTCTGCTCACCATTCTGTTCCACCTCTTGGACAAGAAGCTGAGCTACTACACGGTGTAAGGAAAATAACGCTATGGAAAATAACTTCTTATCCGTCAAAGGAATTCGCAAAAGCTTCGGCAACGTGGAGGTGCTCAAGGGCATCGACCTCTCCCTGAACAGGGGGGACGTGCTGGCCATCATCGGCTCCTCGGGCAGCGGCAAGACCACTCTGCTCCGCTGTCTCAACTTCCTGGAGACCCCCGACGAGGGCACCATCTCGGTGGGGGGCGAGCTTCTTCTGGACGCGTCCGACAAGCACTCCCTCTCCGACGCTCAGATTCGCCGCAACCGTCTGCGCTTCGGGCTGGTTTTCCAGTCCTTCAACCTCTTCCCCCAGTACACGGTTCTGCAAAACCTCATGCTGGCTCCCACTCTTGCGCTGAAGGATGAGCTCAAGGTCATCCGCAAGGAGAAGGGCCGCCACGCCGCCCACGCCTTCAAGGTGGAGCAGCACGCCGCCATCAGGGAGAAGGCGGAAGCCCTCCTTTCCCGAGTAGGGCTGTCCGAGAAGCGGGACGCTTACCCTTGCCAGCTCTCGGGCGGTCAGCAGCAGCGCGTGGCCATCGCCCGCGCCCTGTGTATGTCCCCCGACATCCTCTGCTTTGACGAGCCCACCTCCGCCCTGGACCCCGAGCTGACGGGGGAGGTGCTTTCGGTCATTCGGGGTCTGAAGTCCTCCGACAGCACCATGATCGTGGTCACTCACGAAATGGAGTTCGCCCGCTCGGTGGCCGATCGGGTCATCTTCATGGCGAACGGTGTCATCGAGGAGGAGGGAACCCCCGAGGAGGTGTTCGGGAACCCCAAGTCCGAGATCTTGCAGGGATTCTTGCATAAGTCCTTGGAGATGTGATACAAAAAACTCCCTTGCCGCTTTTTCTGTTGTTCCAAACGGAGAATTTGTAGGTGCAGAAATTCGGCAGAGAAAACACTTGTTTTCTCTTCCGATTTGTGGTATAATGAGTACGATAAAACTTTGGAGGAGTAAATATGTCTCTTGATTATAATAAAAAGAATATTACTCTTGCCAAAAATCTCCGCAAGAATGCAACGCCGCAGGAGAATCATCTGTGGTACGATTTCCTATCAAAATATGAAGTCAGATTTCAAAGACAAAAAGCGATCGACAACTTCATTGCGGACTTCTACTGTCACAAAGCAAAACTAATCATAGAGATTGATGGGTCACAGCATTATACCGAGAAAGGCAGACAAAAAGATGAATTCCGTACTGAAATTCTGGAAGGCTATGATCTGAAAGTCATACGCTTTACAAACCGACAGATCAACACAAACTTTCGTGGTGTCTGCGAGTATATCGATGCCACCGTAAAAGCCTCCCTCCGAGAGGGAGGGGGACCGCGATAGCGGTGGAAGGAGCCTGCGTGACTTTAGGTTTGCGCGAACTTCATTGTAACGCGCTCTCCCTCAGTCGCCTACGGCGCCAGCTCCCTCCCGGAGGGAGCCTTTGGTTGCGTGTAACCTTAGAGGTATGGGCTTTGCCCGAACCCTGCGCCGCTTGCAACGCTGTAATACAAAGGCGAAACCGGCGAGAAAAAATTGTGAGGAAAGGTCTATGGTAAACAATCAATGTGCCGGGATATACGGTAAGTGCTTAAATATCAAAATAACAAATTATTGTCCCGGCAACTGTTATTTTTGCATAGAGAGAGACGGATATAAGCCCTCGACGACTTTCGTAGAAAATATTATCGATAAAGCAAACGCGCTGGATGAATACCAAACCGTTTTGATTCTGGGCGGAGAACCATTTGCTTATCCGTATTTGTCAAAGCTGCTGATGGGACTAAAAAAGCGAGAGGTCTATATTACAACAAACGGCGGTTCCTTTAGCCAAACAAACGTGAAGGAAATCAGCCCGCATATTACCGGCTTGAATATTTCAATCCACAGTTTTTTGGAAGCAGAAAACAATCAAATATTGCAAACAGAGGTTTCGTTTGAGACGCTGAAACGATATATCGATGAGTTTCAAAGCAACGGGGTACCCGTGCGCTTTAATACTATTTTATTGGATTCGGGTATCAATTCAAAAGAGAAGATGCACAAAATGCTTGAGTTTTCAAAAAACATGGGGGTAAGATGGATTAGATTTTCCGAATTGCAATTTGAAAACACCGGCTTTGTTTTTGCTAATGATATATTTGAGGGAATCAATGAAAACCCTTATGTAGAAGGTTGCAACCAAAATTTCTTGATAGACGGAATCAATGTGACGGTCAGACAATCTTGTGGCATTGTAAGTCGTATGAAGCCATTTCCGAAAGAAGGCTTACTGCGGGAAAACAAAGCGGACAGCTTGGTTATGTATCCCAATGGAGAAGTTTATAATGGTTGGATAGTGCCCGAAAATTATCGAATTCATGATACAGAGCCTTGCGAAAAAGTAATCGAAAAATAAAACTCCAATTTATCGAATAGCGAACGCCGACAGACTTTTTAAAAAATCTGTCGGCGTTAATTACTTGTTTTGCGAAGCAAATCTGCGCTATATACAAAGTGAATTATGATTTCTCCGATTAAAACATTACCCATTTGGTGAGGGAGTTTTTGTATTTGTTTCGAGCTCAATGGAAGATCAGCCAGCCCACCCCAAAGGAGAACAGGCAGGTGAGGGTGCCGAGGATGAATTCCTTGAAGGTATGCCGCTTCATGGCCAGGGATGCCCAGAGGATCACGCCCCAGCAGACAATACCCACCACAATGCCCCAGATGCCGAGGAAGTAGCCCGAATAGACCAGAGGCCCCGACACGGAGCAGGCGTGACCGCTGATACGCACCTTACAGACCTTGTTGCCGATGAGGATAATGATCACCGAGAACAGGTAGCCCGCGTAGATGTGCATGAGTCCCGTGCCCACGTGGGCGATGAGACCGTACACGAACACCGCCACGTAGCCCGCGGTGGAGAAGTACATGGCAAGAGAACGCTGACCTTCCCTTCCCTTCTTGCGGAGAGCGGGGATCATGACCGACACGGGGTAGGCCAGCACGGGGAGGATGGTCAGCCCGCCGAGGGAAACGGTAAACTCCACGGGATTGGCGAAAACCGTGTCGCGGAGGGTGAACAGGAGGATCAGGAGAACCCCCACCATCACGGGGGGGACGGATACGATGCGAACAATATGGGCGAGGATGAGGTGAAAGGGCTTTTTGCTCACGGGACTACCTTCTTTACTATGTGGATTTGGGAACAAAGCAGTGTATCACAAGTCTGTGAACTCAACATGAATCGGGCAAGGGTTACATGGGCATAACCCTCTGTCGGATAAGGATTTTTAAAATTTCTTACTTCACCTCGACGAGGGTGGTTTTTACAACACGGACGGGGGTCTCGGGGCAGATCTCGGCGCACAGCTCGGAAAGGCGGGCGAGGACGGGAGCCTCGGTGTGGTAGTGACCCGCCATGATGAGATTGATGTCACCGTAGGGCGCGTCGCAGAGCCTGTGGTAGCGGAGCTCCCCCGTAATATAGGTGTCGGCTCCCGCAACCGCGGCGGCGGCGATATCGTCATCCCCCGCGCCGCCCACCACCGCCACGCGGCGGACGGGCTTCCCACACCCCGCGAAGATCAGGTTGGGGAGGTCCAAGGCGGTCTTGACGGTCTTGATAAACTCATCGGCAGTCATCTCGGCGGGGAGATCCCCCACGCGGCCGATGGGCTTGCCTGCGGGGTTGGCATTGTCCCCGAAGGGCTGAATATGGGTCAGCCCCAGAGCGGCGGCAAGGCAATCGTTCACCCCGCCGTCGGCGGCATCCAGACGGGTATGGAAGGCCATGGCGGTGACGCCGTGTCGGATCATGCGGATGACCTTGCGGGAGCCTGTATC
>JAZNUO010000022.1:0-7880 GCA_045592305.1 Eubacteriales bacterium
CCATTGTGACGCGGTGCAGGGCTTTCTGAAGGTGCCCTTCACCCCTGCGGGAGTCCACGCCGATCTCGTTACCATCAGCGCCCATAAGATCCACGGCCCCAAGGGAGTGGGCGCGCTCTATATCCACCCCGACATCATCAAGACCAAGCGCATCACCGCTTACCTCACGGGAGGCGGGCAGGAGAGCGGGCTGCGGTCGGGCACCGAGAATGTCATCGGCATCATGGGCTTCGGCGCGGCAGCTCAGGCGGGCTTTGCCACCGGAGCGGCAGACCGTGCCAAAATGACCGCCCTCCGCGACCGTCTGGAGGGGAAGCTCCGCGGCATGGGGGTACAGATGAACATTCCCGCGGGGAGCCGCGCCCCCCACATCCTCAACCTCACCCTCCCCTCCATCAAGTCCCAGACCATGCTCAACTACCTCTCGGCTCAGGGCATCTGCATCTCCAGCGGCTCGGCCTGCTCCTCCCATTCGGTGAAGATCAGCCCCTCTCTGGCTGCCTTCGGACTGACCGCCCACGAGGCGGACTGCTCCCTCCGCGTCAGCCTCTCGGCGCAGAACACCGAGGACGAGGTGGACGTGCTGTGTGAGGCGCTGGGGAAGGGAATTGGGAGTCTTGTGAGAATTCGAAGGTAACGAAAAATCCCGACCGGAATCAATCCGATCGGGATGCTTTTTACATCAAGACATTCGTATTACTGCGCCCGCTCGGCCGCCAGCTGTGCCTTATAGGCCTCGTACTCCTCTGCGGTTCCCTTAAAAGTGAACATTTGGTGGTCGCCCAACAGGTAGCGGTTGCCCATGCCCGACAAAACGCGGTAGTCGCGGCGGGCGATATATCCCTCGGCCGTGAGATTGACCTCATCGTACTGCCATGTGTTGCCTATGTGGACAGGCATCATTTCTCCCTCGGCGGCCACGGCGCGGTAGGCGGTCAGCACGCAGTCGGAGGAGATATGTCGACCCCAATCACAGGTGAAGCGCACCACGCCCACCCCGGGGGCGAACCAGAACCGCTTGGTTCCCATCTCGGTGTTGCGGAAGAAGTAGTCGGTGTCTCGGGGCGCGTCGGTGTCTCCGGCTTCTACGGTGAGGCAGATCGTGGACTCGAACACCCCCGCGGGGGTTTCCACCCGCCCACCGTCGGTGACGGCCAGACGGATGGTGGCGTTCTTCCAGCCGTGGGGATGCTCCTCGGTGTAGCCCGCCACCCAGCGGTCATCCCAGAGGGTGTCGGTTAGGCTTTGCAGGTAGCGGAAGGGCTTGACCCCGAAGATGCGGTTCTCCTCGCCGCGGGAGCCCCAGACACCGGTATCACAGGAGAATACGTCGCATTCGTCATAGGTCATGCAGCCGTAGCTCTGGCGGAGAGTCAGGGTCGAAATATTGGCCGAGGAGGGACAGAAGCGCCAATTCTTTTTATCATAGTCTGCTTTTTCCTCCAGATAGGGAAGGACGGACAGGGCGCAGTCCACGCTCTCGCGGTCGGAGTTGGCGACCACGATGGCGCGAAGGGTATCGGCAGCCTCGGCAAATTTCTTCATGTCGCAAAGATCAGATGCCTTGGTGAAGAGCAGGGTGGCATCAGAGGTGCGTTTCTCCCAATCGGGCTCCAGAGCGATGTAGTCCAGACAGGAGAGAGAGACCATATCCCGATCCCCGTTCCCCTTGCCCATCTGCTCGATGGTGTATTCGGCGATCTCAATCATCACATCGGGCTTTTCGGGGTTTTCATACCGCCACCTGTTTCCCACGCAGAGGGGAAGCAGACCCTCGCCGCCCTTGATCTCAAAGGAGACCAATACCTTGGTCTTGAGGGGGGAGCTACTGACCGTAGACTGCACCAGACCCACACCCTCCTTGTACCACGCGGCGTAGACGGTGCCGTCGGTGTCCTCCTTGTCGATACGGACGCAGTTCTGGAATACGCCCGCAGGGGTGGTGACGGTTTCGGAGGCGGAGACCACGCGGCGAGTGCCGCAGGGATGCCCGTCATCCGTTGTCATGACTTCCTCGGCACCCTCGGTCAGGGCGATGGTGCGGGGGAAGAAGTAGCGATCACAGGTACAGCCGCTGAAATAGAACAGAGGATTGTGGAAGCGGTACAGCTCACTGCTGCCCGAGAAGCCGGGCTCGCTCCAATAGTGGAGGTTTCCGTCCGTAATCCACCAGCTCTCGCCCGTAATGGAGAAGTAGGTCATGGGACGGTTTTCCCTCAGATGGGGCATGGCCTTGAGGGCGGCGACGGTGTTGCCGTACATGGCGTTGACGGACGCGATATGGCGGTGGTGGTTCATGGCCTCGTCGTACAGAGCCTCCACGCGGTCATAGTCGGGGTTGTCGGTGCGCAACAGATGGGATGCCTGCCAGAATTTGAGGTAGCCCAGACCAACGTGACGGTCTTCGCCCTCGGGATACTCCAGCAGAGCGGGGATGGCGGTGCTTTCCAGATAGTCTGCCTTCTCCTGCTCGGAGCCCAGCTTCCAGGCGAAATCCACGTAGAGACAGGCGGCGTAATTGGCTTTTCCGTACTTCTTATACGTAGAAAAAGCTTCCGCGCTGTACGCCGCAGGGTCGTTACGGGCGGCGATCTCGGCACTCCGCAAAGAATATTTCTCCACGTCCTCTCGGTCAGACAGATTGGCGATCAGCTCCTTGATGCTCCTGTAGGCGGAGTCAAAGCCCGCGCCCGAGCCGTAGAGCTTGTGGTAGTTAGCCAGCTCCTGCACCTTCTTTTCCAATGCCTCGGCAAAGGAATCGGGCAGGGTATTCATATTGGTTTCGGTCATGCTGTATTCCTTTCTCAATTTCTCCCGCGCCGCGTGGATGCGACCCTTGACGGTGCCCAGCGGGGTATTCGTGCGGCGGGCGATCTCCTCCATGGTGTAGTCCTCCCAGAAGTAGAGGATGGCCGTCTCCCGCAGTGCGGGGGATAAGGCCTCCAATCGCTTGCGCCACTCCCTCATGGTCTCGCTGTCTCGGTAGTAGGTGTCGGGCGTATCGTGGTCGGGTGTGTCGGGAAGCTCCTCGTAAAGCTCGGCCTTGCGTGCCTTGACCACTTGCCTGAGTGCCTTGTATTTGAGGATTTGGGTCAGCCACGCGCCGATCTTTTGATGGTCGCGCAGCTCGGACAGGTGCATGTAGCCGTCGATTAGGGTCTCCTGCACCAGATCCTCCGCCGCGTCGGGATGGGTACATAGGCAGAGGGCGGTGCGGTGGAGCCTATCCATGTAGGCGGCGACGATGGCGGTGTAAGCCTCGGGATCGCCGTTCAAGGTGTCGCGGATGGCGCGCAGGATGCGGTCTTTGTCGGTTATGCTCATGGAGCCTCCTTTTTGGGTGGTGAAATCAACTGCAGTTTCACCCCCATAGAGACGCGGGGGATGAGAAAGGTTCGGTTTTTTTGGAAAATTTTCAAATATTTTTTGTATGGCGTGGAGGTCGATCCGAGCGTGTATTGGATCACGCCTTCCCCAGCCTCTCCCGCGCCTCCCAATCGGGCAGCACCCGCTCCACCTCCCGCCAGAACCGATCCGAGTGATTCGCCTCCAGAAAGTGGCACAGCTCATGCACCACCACGTATTCAATGAAGGCGATGGGATACTCGCAGAGCCGCGACGAGAAGTTCAGATACCCCTTGTCCGCCGAGCAGCTCCCGTGTCTGGTTTTCATGACCTTGACTCGGATCGCCTTGGGGTAGGGAACGCCTCTGGCGGCGAAGAGGGGATGATACCGCTCCACCAGAGCCGTCACCAGCTTTCCCGTCTCGGCTCTCTCAAAGGTCTCGATGGCGGCGGTGCGCATCTCGGATTCATTAGGGTCGAACAGCGTGACGGTCAGACGGCGGTTCACCATGTCCGCCTCCACACGAGCGGGGAGCCCGTGCTGCCAGACCACCTCCAGCCGCCCGCCCAGATAGGGCAGGGAATCACCCACCGCCTCAGCCTGCGGGTGCGCCTCCGCCCGCTTTTCCATGCGGGACAGAGCCCCCAGTATCCACGCCTCGTGGTCGCGGAGAAACGCTTCCGCTTCCGCTACCGTAGTGCGCAGGGGTATGGACAGATGTACCGTACCGTCCCGCCGCACGCGGAGGTTGATGTTCTTCACAGCCTTGCGCTCCAGCTCAAAGGACAGGGAGCGGCGGGATTTGGGGAGGGTGAGGGTGTGGGTCCGGATGGGCATGGGGGACTCCTTTCGGGGGGATGGATATAGTGTAACACGGGGACGGGGGATTGTCAAGGCGAAAGTTACGGAATGTTCACATTATTTTGTGTCAAATTTCATGCGAGCACCCCAAAAGTATGCTATAATGGAAGAAAAAGAAGGAGGTAACAGATATGACTGTGAAAAAAATATACGCCGTATGGCTGATGCTTTCGCTGTTGACCCTGTGCCTTGCGTCCTGCGATCAACTGAACACGCCCTCCGCGGAGACCGCGGTCTGCGACCATACCTTCGGCGAGTGGGAAACCGCCATAGCTCCCACCTGTACCGAGGAGGGGCTTTTGAAGCGGGTCTGCTCCCTCTGCGGAGCTGAGGAGACCGCCCCCACCCTGCTCGCCCCCCACGATTATGAGCTTTTGCCCGCCACGGCACCCACCTGTACCCTGTCGGGAACCACCCAAGGGGTGGTCTGCCGCGCCTGCGGGGTGATAGCGGAGCAGCAGGAGAGCATCCCCGCCACGGGACATACCGAGGTCATGGATCCCGGTAAGGAGCCTACCTGCGCCGCCGACGGCTTCAGCGGCGGGAAGCATTGTACCAAGTGCGGTGAGATCACGGTTCCCCAGACCCCCATCCCCGCCAAGGGGCACGCCGAGATCACCGACCTCGGCAAGGAGGCCACCTGTACCGAGAGCGGTATGACCGAGGGCAAGCATTGTTCCCGCTGCGGTGAGATCACCGCGCCCCAAACCGTCATTCCCCCCACGGGACACACCGAGGAGACGCTTTCGCGGGTAGAGCCTACCTGTACCGCCCACGGACTCACCGAGGGTGTTGGCTGTTCGACCTGCGACAAGATCCTTTCGGGACGGGAGACCATCCTCCCCACGGGTCATACGGTGATCATCGATCCCCGCGTAGAGCCCACCTGCACCGAGGACGGTCTCAGCGAGGGACAGCACTGCTCGGTTTGTAATCACGTTCTCTACCAGCAGGTTGTGCGCCCCGCCACGGGTCATACCGAAGTCACCGACGGGGGCAGGGAACCCACCTGCACCCAAAACGGTCTGACCGAGGGCAAGCACTGCTCCGCCTGCGGTACCGTCATTATCCCCCAGACCTCTGTCCCCGCCACGGGTCACACCGAGACCCCTTTAGATCGGGTGGAGCCTACCTGTACCGAGCAAGGCTGGACCGCCGGAAGCATCTGCTCGGTCTGTGGCGAGACTCTTTCGGAGCGGACTCCCATTGCCGCTCTGGGGCATATAACGGTCATCGACCCCGCCAAGGAGCCCACCTGTACCGAGAGCGGTCTCACCGAGGGCAAGCATTGCAGGGAATGCGGTGAAGCCGTCGTGGAGCAGACCCTTCTGCCCGCGCTGGGACACCGTACCGTGGTGCTTCCTTCGGTTCCCGCTACCTGCACCGAGGACGGTCTGACTGACGGCAGCGCCTGCGACCGTTGCGGAGAGGTCTTCGCGGAGCGGACGGTTGTGGAGGCTCTGGGTCATGACTATGACGAGGGAGGAGCCTGCATCCGCTGTGACGCCGCCATGACCGCCGAGGGATTGGTGTTTGAATCCCTTGGCGACGGAAAATGCCGCCTGGTTGGGATCGGTACCTGTACCGATGCCCACATCGTCATCCCCCGCGTGTCTCCCGAGGGAGACGTGGTGGTAGCCGTGGACCGTAACGCCTTCTACGGCGCGGTGGGACTTTCCTCGATCGCCATTCCCAACACCGTTACCGACGCGGATGCCCTTTGCAGCAGGCTGAGTCTTGACGTGGAGATCTACTTCATCGGAACCCGCGCCGAGTGGTATGCGGTGGGACACATGGAGGGCTTTACCGAGGAGATCGTCACCCGCTATATCCACTGTTCTGACGGAGATGCCTTTATGTGCGGCGCGTCGGTGGAGGACATGGGCTTCGTGTTCACCTCCAACGG
Organism: Eubacteriales bacterium; assembly: GCA_045592305.1. GTDB lineage: Bacteria > Bacillota > Clostridia > Oscillospirales > CAG-272 > CAMEON01. Next base: position 6,114 of record JAZNUO010000022.1, read on the forward strand.
CGACGGAACCTGCTTTGTCAGCGGTGTGGGCACCGCGACGCGGGGTGTGATCCCCCGCTACTCCCCCGCGGGTGATCTCGTGATCGCTATCGGCGAGGGAGCCTTGGCCGAGTCGATCTTTTATCTGATCGGTCTTCCCGATTCCGTGACCCGCATTGAGGCGAGGGCCTTCTATCAGGCTGAGTTTACCTGCGCGGTCCTGCCCGACACGGTAACATATATCGGAGATTACGCCTTTTACCAGTTGGAGGGTCCCGGGATCCTTTGGACTGTCGGCGAACAGATCAGCTGCATGACGGGTTTGACCTACCTCGGTAAGTACGCGCTGGCTCTGCCTCCTCACACGGGGGGCTTCTCCCTGACCCTGCCCGAGGGTGTGACGACCGTGGAGGAGGGCTTGGTTTCGGGCGGTCATTGGTGCACGGTGACTTTGACCCTTCCCAAGAGCGTGACCTACATCGGCGCGGATATCTTCACCGGCTGGAGCTCTACCGCCTCCATCACCTACAACGGCACCGTGGAGGAATGGCGCGCCATTGAAAAGCACGCGGGATGGAACAGCAGAATGCCCCCCATCACCGTCACCTGCACCGACGGCGAGGTGGTCACCGAGGATCGGTATATCTCCATTGACGGAACCTGACGCGCCTCTGTGGACGGCTATGCCTTGGCATAGCCGTCTCTTTTCGGTAAAAAACGGCCTTCGTTCATTTTGTATTCACAACATAGGGGTATAATAAGGTAAAAAAGAAGAAAAAACCACGGAAAGGAGGTCGCCATGAGATTCTTCCGTAAAATTCTCTCCCGCATGGTGCTGGTCAGTCTGGGCATCGCCATCCAGATGGCGTGGCTGTTCTTCATCCTGTTCTACCTGTCGGATGCTTACCTGCCCATCGCCTTTTTCTTCAATCTCGTCAGCCTCACGGCGGTCATCTACATCATCAACCGCCCGGGGAATCCTCAGGTCAAGATGGCGTGGATCGTTCCCATTCTGGTCTTTCCCCTCTTCGGCGGAATCATCTTCCTCATCTCGGGCGGCAAGGGACCCAAAAGAAAGCTCCGCCGCGCGCTGGACGTGAGCGGTGAGATGCTGAAGCCCCACCGCAAAGGAAACCTCCCGCCTCCCTCCCCCGACAGCCCCACCCCGCCCGCCGACCGTTATCTGGAGGGGCAGTGCCACTATCTCCGCAGCCGCGGCTTCCCCGTCTATGGGAACACCGCCGCCGACTACTACGCCGACTGCCGCGCGGGCTGGGAGAGGCTGCTGGAGGATCTCCGCTCTGCCGAGAGCTTCATCTTCATGGAATACTTCATTGTGCGCCCGGGGGTTATGTGGGATCCCGTGCTGGAAATTCTCAAGGAGAAGGCCGCCGCGGGGCTGGACGTTCGCCTTATGTACGACGATGTGGGCTCCATCAGCTACGTGCCTCGGGACTACTTCAAACGGCTGGAGTCCATGGGCATTCGCTGTATCGCCTTCAACCGCTACAAGCCCATCTACGCCGTGGTCATGAACCACCGCGACCATAGAAAGATCACGGTCATTGACGGTCATGTAGGCTATACGGGAGGGATCAACTTCGCCGACGAGTACATCGGTGAGGAGCTCCGCTTCGGGGAGTGGAAGGACAACGTCCTGCGTCTGGAGGGGGAGGCCGTGCGGAGCATGACCCTGCTCTTTCTGGAGATGTGGAACGCGGCCCGCCCCACCGACACCGCCGCCTCCTCCGCCGCCTTCATGCCCCAAGTCGGGTCGTAGCCATGTCG
>JAZNUO010000023.1:0-2023 GCA_045592305.1 Eubacteriales bacterium
AAAAAAGTATTATTTATCAATGTTTATTGAAAGTTTTTGAGATTCCAAAGAACTTTTTTCAAAAAGTTCTTTGGTGGGGTGCAGGGGTGAAACCCCTGCCGATAAACCCCAATTTTCACAATCCCACACCAACGATCGCGAACAGTCGTTTCACGCATTAGTGTGCGCCGCTTGCGCCGAAGTAGACCTTGAAAAACATGGTGTCCGACCCGAAATCATCCGTGCTTGACTCCACGGCTCCATGATTCGGTAAATAATCTGTGAATTCGTACTTTTTTCCATGTTCATTCAAATTTTCGTCACATTTTGCCTATATAATGTACTTAATTGGGTTTCATTGTATCCCACGCATCCAAACACCGAACGGATCTGAAAACCGAAAGGAGGCAGCATGGCCAATACCTTCAAGCGCATGGAAAAAAAGACCACTCTGCCCACCGAACGGGTGGAGGAGCTGAAGGCGCGCATCGCCCCCTACATGAACGACGACCCCTTCAACGTGGACGGCAAGCCCTACATGATCTGCAACCTCTACTACGACGACTTTGACGATCACGTCATCCGCGGCTCGGTCCAGCTCCCCAAATACAAGGAGAAGCTGAGACTGCGCAGCTACGGAGTCCCCACCGAGGATACCAAGGTTTTTCTGGAGCTGAAAAAGAAATACTACGGCGTGGGCACCAAGCGCAGAACCAAGCTCCGCTACGGCGACCTCAAGCGCTACCTCGACACGGGCATCCACCCCGAGGGGCTGTCCTACATCGACGAGCAAGTGCTCCGCGAGATCGACTACTACCGCTCCCACGAGACGGTGGAGCCCAGAGTCTACGTCAGCTACCTGCGCAACGCCTACCACGGGCGTGAGGATCCCTCCTTCCGCCTGACCTTTGACAGCGACATCCTGACCCGCCGCTACGATCTGGATCTCGCTCTGGGTCGCTACGGCACCCCCATCCTCACCGAAGGTACCACCCTTCTGGAGGTCAAGTTCACGGGAGCGGTTCCCTTCTGGTTCTGCCGCGTCATGAGCGACTTCGGTCTGTCCTTCCACACCTTCTCCAAGGTGGGCACAGACTTCAAGCTCTACACCTACGGGAAAGCCTGCGCCGAGCATCCCGACGAAGCCCATTACCTGCGACTGATACACTGAAAATACGGAGGAAATACCGTGAATCACATTCTGCAATCCATTGATATTACCGTCATCACCCTCGGTCGCGCCCTGACCGTTATGGGCTGCGCCCTCGGCCTGTCCGTGGCCATCATGCTGGTCTACATGTTCACCCATCGCCGCACCGGCTTCCGCCCCGCCATGCTCTTCACCATGATGCTGCTGGGGCCCGCCGTGGCCATCATCGTCATCTGTATCGGTAGTAACATCGCCCGCGCCATCTCCATCGGCGGCGGTCTGGCGCTGATCCGCTTCCGCAATACCGTGGAGGACCCCCGCGACATCGTTTACTACTACATCTCCATCGCCGCCGGTATCGCCTGCGGTGTGGGCTTCATCGGCTTCGGTGCCATCGCCATCGGCATTCTGCTGGTGTTCATCATCCTGCTCAATATCATCGGCATCGACCGCTTCGGCGGCACCGGTAAGCGGCTGCGTATCCTCATCCCCGAGTCTCTGGACTACGACGGTGTTTTCGAGCCCGTTCTCAAAAAATACTGCCGCTACTCCCACCTCAACCGCATCAAGACCCAGGACTACGGCACTCTGCTGGAGCTGGACTACCGCATCGTCATGAAGGACAGAAAGCAGGAAAAGGAGTTCCTCGACGAGCTCCGTATGCGTAACGGCAACCTGAATATCTCTCTGGTGCAGAATACCATGGAGACTCTGTAAAGCGTTCGTACATAAGGGAAAACCACTCCATGACGGGGTGGTTTTCCTGTTGGGAACGGGTTGACAGCGGCGGTGGAGTATGGTATAATGGGAGAGACAAATTGGGGTTTGTAGGGGAGGCGGGGGAACGACCGGGGGAAAACTTCTTGAAAGCCTCCTCGCTTTGCTCGGTGCAAG
>JAZNUO010000024.1:0-3849 GCA_045592305.1 Eubacteriales bacterium
CTGGGCGAGGACATCATCAACGTGGTGGTGGCTCGCATCGTCAAGATGGAGCGTCACCCCGACTCGGATCACCTCTTCATCTGCCAGGTGGACTGCGGCGCCGCCGCCGAGGGTATTCAGCAGATCGTCACCGGTGCCCAGAACATCTTTGAGGGTGCTATCGTTCCCGCCGCCCTGCCCGTGGCTCATCTGCCCGGGAACGTCACCATCAAGGCGGGCAAGCTCCGCGGTGTGCCCTCGAACGGTATGCTCTGCTCCTTCGGCGAGATGAATCTGACCGAGCACGACTGCCCCGGCAAGGAGGCCAACGGCATCCTGATTCTGGACGAGGACTATGCCGACAAGATCGGTATGGATATCCGCGAGGCTCTGGATCTCACCGACACCGTGGTGGAGTTTGAGATCACCTCCAACCGCCCCGACTGTCTCTCCGTCATCGGTCTGGCCCGCGAGACCGCCGTCTCCTTCGGCCGTCCTCTGAAGCTCCACACCCCCGAGGTCAAGGGTGCGAATGACGGCGATAAGATCGAGAACTACCTGACCGTGGGCATCGAGGCTCCCGACCTCTGCTACCGCTACGCCGCCCGCGTGGTCAAGAACGTCAAGATCGCGCCCTCTCCCCTGTGGATGCGCCGCCGCCTCCGCCCCGCCGGTGTCCGTCCCATCAACAACATCGTGGACATTACCAATTACGTCATGCTGGAATACGGTCAGCCCATGCACGCCTTCGACTACTCCATGCTGGAGGGTGCCTCCATCCGCGTCCGCCGCGCCGCTGACGGCGAGTGCTTCAAGTCTCTGGACGATATTGATCACGTGCTGGATTCCTCCATGCTGGTCATCGCCGACGAGAAGAAGGCCTGCGCGCTGGCGGGAGTCATGGGCGGTGCCAACAGCGAGATCAAGGACACCACCGCTACGGTGGTCTTTGAGTCTGCCTGCTTCCTCGGTTCTTCTGTGCGCGTGACCGCCAAGAAGAACAAGATGCGTACCGAGTCCTCCGCCCGCTTCGAGAAGGAGCTGGATCCCAACAACGCCATGCCCGCTCTCCAGAGAGCCTGCGAGCTGGTGGAGCTTCTGGGCGCAGGCGACGTGGTGGACGGCATCATCGACTGCTACCCCACCCACAAGCCCGAGGTGAAGATCCCCTTCGAGGTGGAGCGCATGAACCGCTTCCTCGGCGTGGAGCTGACCCGCGAGTACATGGTGGACATTCTCACAAAGCTGGAGTGCCGTATTGAGGATGGCCCCGAAGGGGCGGTGATCATTCCTCCCTCCTTCCGCGGGGATCTGAACCTCATGAGCGACATCGCCGAGGAGATCATCCGCATCTACGGCTACAACGAGATCAAGGCCACCTACATGAACGCCGAGACCACCCAGGGCGGCCGCAACCCCAAGCAGGCCTTCGAGGTGGCTCTGGACCGCGCTCTGTACGGCATGGGACTGGATCAGATCCAGACCTTCTCCTTCATCTCCCCCAAGTTCTACGACCGCATCCGTATGCCCGCCGACAGCAAGCTCCGCCGCTCGGTGGTGATCTCCAACCCTCTGGGCGAGGACACTTCCGTGATGCGTACCACCGCTCTCCCCTCCATGCTGGAGGTGCTGGAGAGAAATAACAACTTCTCCAACGAGAACGTCCGTCTCTTTGAGGACGCTACCGTCTACATCCCCGCCGAGGCTGAGGGTGCTCTGCCCGCCGAGAAGAAGGTTCTGACCATCGGTATGTACGGCGGCGTGGACTTCTACGCCATGAAGGGTGTCATTGAGAACATCCTGACTCTGGCTCGCATCAAGGATGCCGTGTTTACCGCTTATTCCGACGATCCCGCATACCATCCCGGCCGTTGCGCCAAGGTTCTCACCGAGGGTGGCGTGGAGCTGGCTGTGTTCGGTCAAATCCATCCTCTGGTGGCCGCCGACTACGGCTTTAACCAGCCTGTGTACTGCGCCGCCGTGGACTTCGAGGCTCTGTGGGAGAACGCCAACACCGTCATCGACTACAAGCCTCTGCCCAAGTTCCCCGCTACCACCCGTGACTTCTCCTTCATCTGTCCCGAGGACATGGAGGTGGGCTCTATCGTCACCGTCATGCGCAAGGCAGGCGGTAAGCTCTGCGAGAATGTGGCTCTGTTCGACATCTACCGCGGCGCGTCCATCGGCGAGGGCAACAAGTCGGTGGCCATCCGCGTGACCCTCCGCGCCGCTGACAAGACCCTGACCGTGGAGGAGGCCGACAAGGTCTCGGGGAAGATCCTGAAGGATCTGGAGTTCAAGCTGGGGCTGAGGCTGAGAGCCTAAGCAGAAGGATGGATGATATGAAAAAACGTTTTTTGACAACGGTTTTGGCCGTAGTCCTGTTGCTCCTGTCCGTCATGGCTCTTCCCTCCTGCGGCTCCCGCAACACCGCTAAGTTCGAGTTCGAACTCAAGGACGCGAGGGTGGAATACTCTGAAGTCGTTGGTCTTTACTATGCCACCGTTACGGTCGTCACCACCTGTGTCAGCGGTCGGCTGTACGATGAGGAATACCCCCATGGCGCGGAGGGCGGCAAGCCTTGGCTGATTCTCGACGAAGGCCACCATCTGGAAGGCAAGAACGAGAATGTAGGCGGGATAGCCGAGGTGGATATTCGTAAGGGCGATACCATTGAGACGACGTGGATCTTTGAGATCTCCCGCAGCTTTTTGCTGGGTGAATACGACGTCCGCGTGGAATGGTTCGGCTCGGAGCAGGTCTTTGAGGACATAAACTTCGACACAGCAAAATAACGGTAAGGAAACAACATGGAACAAGCAAAACTCGACCGTATCAACGAATTTGCCCGCCGTGTCAAGGCGGGGGAGACCCTGACCGAGGCAGAACTGGAGGAGCGCGCCGCCCTGCGGACCGAATACATCCGCGAGTTCCGCGCCTCCATGACGGGAATTCTGGACAATACCGTCATTGTCCGTCCCGACGGAAGTCGCGAGCAGGTCAAGGACAAGAATATCCGGAAATCGTGAGTACGGCTATGCAAGAATACACTTTGAAAGGCTTGCCCGTCACGATCACCACCCACTCCCCCGAGGAGACCGAGGCAGTGGGCGCGGCGTTGGCGAGGCTTCTGGAGGGGGACAAGTCCTGCCCTGCATTTATTGCCATGTACGGCGACTTGGGGGTGGGCAAAACAGCCTTTGTGCGGGGGCTGGCCTCGGTCATGGCTCCCGGGCGGGGTGTCCGCTCTCCTACCTTCTCTCTCGTCAACGAGTACCGTGTGGCGGGAAAGAAGCCCTTATTCCACTTTGATATGTACCGCATCGAGTCGGAGGACGATCTGTACTCCATCGGCTTTGAGGACTACCCCGACGCGGGGGTCTGCGTGGCCGAGTGGTGCGAGAAGATTCCCTTCGCCCTCCCCGAGATCTACTGGGAGGTGCGCATTGTGAAATGCCCCCCCGAGGTAGACAAGCGGGAGATCACCATTTCTCTAAAGGAGGCGCCGCTATGCTGATTTTGGCTCTGGATTCCACCGCGCAGGTCGGCTCGGTGGCTCTTTGCGAGGATGAGCGGCTGATCGCCGAGTACACCCTCAACACGGGGCATACCCATTCCGAGACCCTGCTCCCCATGGTGGAATCGGTTCTGAAGATCGCGGGCTATTCTGTAGACGATGTGGAGCTGTTCGTGTGTACGGCGGGTCCCGGGTCCTTTACGGGGGTACGCATCGGGGCGGCCACAGTTAAGGGCATCGCCTTCGGCAAGAACAAGCCTTGTATGGGGGTCTCTACCTTGGAGGCTCTGGCTCTCAACGGCGCGGCTCTGGACGGTATCCTCTGTCCCGCTATGAACGCCCGCCGTCAGCAG
>JAZNUO010000025.1:0-6326 GCA_045592305.1 Eubacteriales bacterium
GGTTCCTCGTCGTAGGGCGGGGGCTTGCTCCCGCCGAATAGCCCTCTCACCCGCTTCGCGGGAGCTCTCCCAGAGGGAGAGCCTTTCGTACAAAACCAGCAAAATCCCCTTTCCCGACAAGTTTTTTCCCGCCGTTCTAAGACTCCCCCTTTGGGGGAGCTCCGCGCAGCGGTGAGAGGGCAAATAACGCGGGCAAGGCACAAACAAACAGTTCAACAAACCTGAATTTGAAAACGGATGCCCACACGGACATCCGTTTCTTTTTTACGAATCAAAGAGATAGTTTACGTTCCCCGACATGAGGGCTAAAGTAGCGCGGTAGGTGTTCTCGGGGTAGCGGCGGAACTGCTCCTCCATGCGGGCGGCGCGCTCGGGAGAATCCGCCCAAAGAGTGATGGAGAGGAGGGTGATCTCTCCCTCGGTGACGGAGCAGGTGAAATCAAAACCTCCTGCGGGGTTGGGCACCGATTTGCAGCTCGCCTTGACCCCTCTGCGACGGAAGTCCAGGTGCCGCAGGGCACAGGTGAGGCTCTCCTCCAGAATGGAGGGCAGGATCTCGTTTTGCAGGGACTCCACCACGGTTCTCCCCTTGTCGGTGACGCGGTAGGTGGGCTCGCCCTTGTCGGTGGTGCCCGCCTGCTCGACCAGACCGCTGTCCTTCATACGGGAGAAGGACTCGGCAAAATCCAGATAGGCTACGTAGTCGGTCTGCATGATGATGTCGTTGACCGTAACGAAATCCATGGGGTAGCCCACGTTCTGCATGAGGTAGAGGACGAAAACCGTAATGTTCTGTTTATTTCCCAGAGGTGATGACATGAAAAATGCCTCCTGTATACGCTGTGATGGGGGCGGGCTTGCCGCCGTTCTAAAATTTTAACACATTTCATCAATTTTTTCAAGCCCCCTCATTGCATTTTTTGAAGTTTTGTGGTATGATATAAAGGAATACTTTTTTGGAAGGAAATTTTACCATGATCCAGATAGCGCTCCTGGGCTTCGGGGTTGTCGGCAGCGGCACCGCGGAGGTTCTGACCCAGAATCAAAGCATCATTGAGAAAAAGGTTGGCCAAGCCGTCAACATCAAGTATATCCTCGATCTGCGGGACTTCCCCGACTCCCCCTTTGCCGATCGCATCGTCCATGATTTCAATATCATCGCAAACGACCCCGAGGTATCGGTGGTGGCGGAGATGATGGGCGGCTCCCATCCCGCCTACGAGTTCACCGTGGCTTGCCTCAAGGCGGGCAAGAGCGTAGTCACCTCCAACAAGGAGGTGGTGGCCAATTTCGGCACTGAGCTGCTGGCTCTGGCGCGGGAGATGGGCGTATCCTACCTCTTCGAGGCCTCGGTGGGCGGCGGTATTCCCATCATCCGTCCTCTCCGTGAGGATCTGGCCTCCAACAACGTCACCTCCATCAGCGGTATCCTCAACGGCACCACCAACTATATCCTGACCCGCATGGACACCGAGGGCGCGTCCTTTGCCGAGGTTCTGAAGGATGCCCAGCGTCTGGGCTACGCCGAGGCCAATCCCGCCGCCGACGTGGAGGGGCTGGATGCCGCCCGCAAGATCGTCATTCTGGCCGCCATGGCCTTCGGCAAGCGTATCGATCCCAACACCATCCTCTGCGAGGGCATCACAAAGATCACCACCGCTGACAGTGAGCTGGCAGGGGAGATGGGCTACGCCATCAAGCTCATCGGCTACACCACCAAGGTGGAGGGCAAGATCCTCGCCATGGTCTCCCCCCGTCTGGTGCCTCTGGGCAATCCCATTCACGGGGTGAACGGGGTGTTCAACGGTATTCTGGTCACTGCCGACATGGTGGGCGAGGTCATGTTCTACGGCCCCGGCGCGGGCAAGCTCCCCACCGCCTCGGCTGTGGCGGGGGATCTCATCGACGTTATGGGGCACACCCCTGCGGGCATTCATTCCCCCGTCTGGGTGGACGCTGACCCATCCGAGATCGCTGACCCCGCCGACTACGCCTGCCGCCATCTGGTGGTTCTGGACGCTCACGAAAGCGACGCGGGGCACCTCAAGACGGTTTTTGGCGGGCTGAACGCCGTGCGCTTCACCGAGGGTCGCTTCTCCTTCATCACCGAGGTCATGACCGAGGCCGCCGTAACGGATGCCATCGCCGCCGTAGGCTACCCCCTCGTGACCCGCATCCGCGTGCTTTGAGGGTTTGACCATGAGTCAACTTCTGCAAAACCGCGTCGGTCGGAAAAAGAAGAACGGCCGCAAGGGTATCCTGTTTCTCGCCGTAGGCACGCTCCTCGCCCTGCTGGCCACGGGCCTGTACGTGCTTCTGGTGTCTTTCCTGACGGGCGCTTTGATCGAAGCCCGCCACGGGGATGAGGTCGCCTACGCCCTTATGAATATCGTCACCCCTTCCTACGGCTACGCCATGCTCTTCTTCTTCGGCATTCTGGCGGTGTGGTACTTCACCCCCACCGAGGAGGAGCTGAAGAAGCAGAATCAGGGGCTTGCCCCCATGCTGGGGCAGAGGCAGAAAAGTGAAGCCCTCCCCAAGCGCACCCTCTGGCTCATCACGGCGGGGCTGCTTCTGGCCGCCGTCGTCACAGGTGCCGTGGCGGTCAACAGCTACAAGCTCGTCACCCCCGAGGGGGTTCGCAGTTACTTTTTCGTGGAGACCAGCTCCTACGAGTGGAAGCAGGTCACGGGCTACACCATTGACTGCGAAAACGACAACGACGGTCTGTCGGTGACGTTCACCATGCGGGACGGCAAGCAGTTCGAGATACTCCAAGGGGTCAATTCCACCACCGAGAAGTTCGACGAGCAGTACACCTCCGTCACCCACTTCGCCTCCGACCTGGACGAGAAGATGGTGGCACTTCAGGTTCCCCGCAACGTCCGTCACATAGAGCGGGCGGTGAAGCTCTACCGCGAGCACGCCCTGTGGCCCTACGTGAGGCGGCTCATCGGCTACGAGGAGCTGATCCCCGAGCCTGACGAGACGGTGGAGGAGACCCAACCCGACACCTCGGCAGAGAGTTGCCCCGACACCGAGCCCACAATCGAAACCGACTGAAAAACACCGCACTCCATCCGTCGGCGGTTTTCCCTGTAAAGGAGTTTCTATGAGCAAGATTATCCAGTTCTGTACCAACGCTTCCCTCTACAACGGCCCCTTCGGCGACGGCTCTCCGTGGCCCGCGGCGGGGATGGGGTATATTCTTGTCACAAAGCAGAACCGACTGATCGTGGTGGACGGCGGCTACGGGGAGGATGCCGAGCCGCTTCTGGGGGTTCTGACCGAGGTCGCGGGGGGAAATCCCACCGTGGATCTCTGGATCGTGACCCACCCGCACGGGGATCATGACGGCGCTCTGCGGGAGCTGACCGCCCGCGAGGAGCTGCGGGAGAGGATCACCGTGAAGGAGCTTTGGTGGTACTTCCCCCCCGAATTCCGCGATGGGAACGGAAAAGCCCCCTGTGAGCGCGCCAATCAGCGTATGCTGGCGGTCTGCGCCGCGCTGGGCGCGACCCGGCACACCCCCGAGATCGGGGAGACGGTTTCCGTGGACGATCTGACGCTGGAGTTTTTGTTCGTCCCCACCGATTGCCGTGAGCTGCAAAACCCCAATAGCTTGTCCCTGATCTTTACGGTAAGATCGCCCCGCAAGACCGCCCTCATTACGGGGGATGCCTTCCCCGAGGTTCTGGGGTATTGCGTGGAGCGTTACGGCGAAGCCTTGAAATGCGACATCCTTCAACTCCCCCATCACGGGCTTTGCGATACGGGTCATTTCGATTTTTACCGTTTGACCCAGGCCGACACCCTGCTCATTCCCATCTCCGAGGCGGGGGATCGATGCATGAAATCGGGGATCTACGGGGATGCTACGGCGGCGAATCTGTCGGCGGAGGAGCTGGCCACCACCATCCATCGGGCTTTCGAGGGGACGGTTGCGGTGGAGATGTGATCTTATGTCCCATAACGAAAGAACGCCTGCGGTTTGAGTACCGTAGGCGTTTTTTTCAGATCACGTAGAAGAAGATACCAAAGAACTGGAGGATACTTCCTGCCACCACGAAGATGTGAAAGACCGAGTGCATATACCGATGCTTCACCCCCAAGGCGTAGAGTCCCGCGCCGACGGTGTAGGCGACACCTCCTGCCAGAATCCAGAGGAGCCCCTCCACGGGCACCGAGGCCATCGCCGGCTTGACCGCCATAATGATGCACCAGCCCATGCTGAGGTAAAGAGCCATGGCCATCTTCTCGTATCTCTTCATGTCGATGGCGGTGAAGGTAATGCCCAACGCGGCGCAGCCCCAGACCACGCCGAACAGTGCCCAGCCCCAGCCCGGGGAGTAGGCGCGGATGCCGCTCAGCACCACGGGGGTGTAGGTGCCCGCTATGAGGAGGAAGATGGTGCAGTGGTCGATGACCTGCATGACCCTCTTGCCCATGCTCAGGCGGAGTCCGTGGTAGACGCTGGACACGGTGTACAGAGCCACCATAGAGCCGCCGTAGATGGCCGAGCCAACCACCGACCAGACCTCTCCCCGCAGGGCAGAGAACACCACCGTCAGCACAAGGGCCACTACCCCGAAGCCTGCGCCCACCGCGTGGGAGACCATGTTGAATATTTCCTCGCCCTTGGTGTAGTCGGGCATTTTGCGGGATTTGAAGGGAATTCTTTCGTACTTGACCATAGGGATACCTCGTTTCGTTTTTACTGCCTTCATTGTAGCACGTCTCCTCCCGAAAAGCAAGAAACCGTTGGAGAGCTCGGCTCCCCGCTCCCGCTACGGGGCTATTTGGGGAGTGGAATGCCATTCTACTGCGGGTAGAGAGGAGCTCTACCCCATAGTATAACCGTAAAAAGTCCTTGTCATACAAAGAAAACCGCAGATCCCACCCGACCTGCGGTTTTTTGTTTCATTCAGCTTTTGGCCACGATGGTGATGTTGACGGGCTCGATACCTGCCTGCTCGTAGACCACGGCGTTGATCTGGGCAAGCTGGGAGGACTGGAGCTGACCGTCGGTGCGCACCACGATATTGGCGCTGTCTCCGCTGATGACCGCCAGACATTGGGCAAAGCCCTTGCTCATGAGGATGGACTCAATGTTGCTTTCCTGGCTCATCTCCTTGGCGATGGTCTGGATCTCGGCCATGGCCTCAGCCTTGACCTGCTCCGAGGCATCGGCGTTCTCCACCACGGCGTTCAGCACCTCCAGAGCCTCGTCGCGGGCTCGCTTGCGGCTGACCTCGACCGAGGAGAAGTAGCTGTCGGTGGAGTCGGGGTCTCCGCCCGTGGGCTTGGAGGTCTCATCCCCCACCGCCCCCGTGCCTAAGGTGGTGCCGTAGTTGGTGGACATCCCCGCCGAGGCATCGTAGTCGAAGCCGTCCTTTCCGTCATCCCCGCTGAAGATGATCCAGTTCACCGCCACCGCCGCGATGATGAGGGTCACTGCCCCCGCGATGATGAGGTTGCGCTTCCCCATCCTTTCGAAAAACTTTCTGACCGATTCCAAGCCGTTCTTTGCGTTCATGTAGGTTTCCTCCGTTGAAATTGATTACACCCCATCCTATGAGGCGGAGGGGATGGATATACCTCACTTGTGTCCCGTGACGTAAATTTTGTTGCTCCCGATGCCAAAAGCCGCCGAGAGGAGAGCGGTGATCTCCTGACGTACCGTGGGGTCCATGCCCCCCGCGCAGACCACCCCTATACCCACGATGGCGGGGGGCTTTTCGGTGAGAAAGACCAGAGTCTCACCGCTCCCGCTTCCCACCGTGACGTAGGTGGCAGTCACCCCGCCCGCCGCCGATCGGGTGTCGGTGGCGTAAACGTACTCGTACCCTCCCGACAGGGTAATCATCACATCCACCTCCCCGACTCCGACCACTTGGGCGCAGAGCGACTTCGCGCGACTCTCCTGCTCGGCGCGGTAGGCCTCGGCGGAGTGGGTGGGGGTCTCGGGGGGCGCGTTGAGAGTAGGGTCGGGGGTTTCCTTTCCCACGCGGTTGCCGAAAAAGAGCAGGAGTACCCCCAGAAGAACGCCAACCAGCGCGATGGCCAGCTTGCCGCTCTTTTTCATGGACTTGACGCACCGCTCGGCGGTGGGCTGTTGGTAGGTTTCGGTCATAAGGACTCCTTTCGGGGGGATGTAAATTGCGGTTTATCGTTCCGATAAACCGCAATAGTGAAATACGCCTGCGGCGTGTGAAATGCTCGCAAGCGAGCGTGAAATTTGCGCTTCGCGCAAGTGAAATTCGTCCTTGCGGACGAGTTGAGGAGGAGATCCTGCGGATCTCTCCATGAAAATTGTCATTTAGAAA
>JAZNUO010000026.1:0-2892 GCA_045592305.1 Eubacteriales bacterium
CCTATAAACCCCAATTTGACAAACACTCGGGGAAGCCTTCGCCTCCCCGAGTGTTTGTTATAGAGTGGCTCAAACCCCCAGGCTTTCCCTGTAAGCCGCCATTTTGGCCACGGTCTCGTCCTTGTCCTTGCCGATGAGCATGAAATAGAACTTAATCTTGGGCTCGGTACCCGAGGGACGTGCGACGATAACGTCACCGTTGTCCAGGGTGAAGGACAGCACGTTGGACTTGGGCAGACCTGTGGGCTCCACAGTACCGCTGATCCGATCCTCAACCGTCTGCGCCCGATAGTCGCCGAACTTCACTACCCTGCGGCCGTCGATCTCGGCGGGGGCGGGGTTCCGCAGGGCGTTCATCTTCTCGGCCATGCGGGCGGGACCGTCCAGACCCTCCATGTAGATCTCCACGTTAGCCTCGTAGCAGTAGCCGTATCTCTCGTAGAGAGCGTCCAGCGCGTCAGACAAGGTCATGCCCCTCCTCTTATAGTAGGCGGTCATCTCGCAGATGAGCATGGCGGCCACCACCGCGTCCTTATCGCGGGCGTAAGTGCCCTTGAGGTAGCCGTAGCTCTCCTCAAAGCCCAAAACGAAGGTGCCAAAGCCCTTCTTTTCATAGTCCTTGATGACCTCACCGATGAACTTGAAGCCGGTCAGGACGTTATGCATCTTCACGCCGTGGGCCTCGCAGATCTTGGCGGCCAGCTCGGTGGTGACGATGGTCTTGACCGCGAAGGGGATTTCGGGCATGGTGTTTGTCTCCTCGTAGGGGGTGAGGATGTAGTCCAGGAGGAGCGCGCCCATCTGGTTGCCCGTGATGGTGGTGAAGGAGCCGTCGGGGGTTCTCGTGACCACGCCCACGCGGTCAGCGTCAGGATCGGTGGCGACCACGAGGTCAGAGCCTACCCCGTCGGCGATCTTTATTCCGATGTCAAAGACCTCCTTGTACTCGGGGTTGGGCTTTTGGACGGTGGGGAAGTTACCGTCTATGACCATCTGCTCGTCCACGGTGTAGAGATTTTTGTGACCGCAGCGACGCAGGATCTCGGGGACGAGGCGGTAGCCCGTACCGTGGAGGGGGGAGTAGACGATCTTCAGCTCGTCCGCGACCGCCTTGACGGCCTCGGGGTTGACGGCCTGCGCCTGCACGCAAGTAAGGTACTTCTCGTCCATATCTCGGCCCAGCATGATGATCTTACCCGCGGCCAGAGCCTCGTCGAAGTCGGCGAGCTTGACGTCCTCGAAGATGTCCAGCTTCTGCATGGTGGCGCTCACCACGTCGGCGTGCTCGGGGGGGAGCTGAGCGCCGTCCTCCCAGTAGGCCTTGTAGCCGTTGTACTCCTTGGGGTTGTGGGAGGCAGTGATGTTGATGCCCGCCACGCAGTGAAGCTCACGGAGAGCGAAGGACAGCTCGGGGGTGGGGCGGAGCTCGTCGAAGAGGTAGGCGGGGATGTTGGCGGCGGCCAGCACGCGGGCGGCGGTCTTGGCGAAGAGCTCGGAGTTGTTGCGGCTGTCGTAAGCGATGGCGACACCGTCAGCGGCGCGACCCTCCTCCATGATAAGCCGGGCAAGACCTTGGGTCGCGTAGGCTACGGTATGGATATTCATGGCGTTCATACCCACCTTCATGGTGCCGCGCAGACCCGCGGTGCCGAAGGAGAGGTAGTCGGTAAATCTGAGCCGGATCTCCTTGTCGTCGTCCTTGATGGACAACAGCTCTGCCTTCTCCGCGTCGGAGAGCTTGTCGGAATTCAGCCAGCGGTTGTAGTTGTCGAGATAGGTTGCCATTTGGGATTCCTTTCTGTATGTGGCGTATTGATAAACGGCTTGTGGGGGTCAACACCCATGCAAGAATATCATACCACTTTCTTCCTGAAAAGTCAAGATAAAGCCGTCGAATCCCCCGAGAAAATTTGGTTGGTTCCATGGGAATTTGGGGGAAACACTTGACTTTTTGAAGAGTTTTGCATATAATATAAACTGAGGGGGTAGGACTCCCCCGCTACTCAACATACAGGAGGTACAACCATGCCCGCCACCCTGACCGTCACAATTCCCACCACCCCCGGCGCAGTCCTGCGCACCGCCGCCGAGGAGCTGTCCGAATATCTGACCGCCATGACGGGGGCCTCTGTCCCCGTGCTCGAATCCCCCTCCGCCACCGCCGAGGGAGGCTTCCTTCTGGGTGTGGACACGAGCCTGCCCGCCGACGCTCTGTCCGTCCGTGTGTCGGGCGGCGTGACTCATCTCACGGGCGGCAACGGCCGCGGGGTACTCTACGCCGTGTATCGCCTGTTGGAGGAGCTGGGCTGCCGCTTCTACGCTGAGGATACCGAGGTGGTTCCCACCCTGACTCCCGCCGAGATTACCGCCGCCCTCCCCGAGGGTCTGGAGATCTCCGAGGCCTCTCCCTTCGAGTTCCGCGATCTCTACTGGACCTGCACCTACCGCCCCGACTTCGCGGTAAAGCGTCGCATCAACGCGGGTCTGGCGGGGGGCGGCTCCCACAGACGTGAGCTTCCTTTTGAGTGGGGTGGCTGCATGGGCTACGCGGGGCCTCACTTCGTCCATACCTTTGAGCACCTGATCCCCGCCGAGGAGTTCTTTGAGTCCCATCCCGAATATTTCTCCATGATAAACGGGGAACGCACCGCCAAGCGCCTCTACTCCCAGCTTTGCCTCTCCAACCCCGATGTGCTGAGGCTTGCGGTGGAGCGTGTCAAGGGCTGGCTCCGCGAAAATCCCCGCGCCGAGATCGTGTCGGTGTCCCAGAACGACAGCCTTGGTACGGAATCCTACTGCACCTGCCCTGCCTGCGCCGCCGTGGATGCTGAGGAGGGCTCCCCCGCGGGAAGCCTCATCCGCTTTGTCAACGCCGTGGCCGAGGCCATCGAG
>JAZNUO010000027.1:0-14234 GCA_045592305.1 Eubacteriales bacterium
TCTCCAACATCGTAACCCGCGGCGGCACCATCCTGTACTCCAGCCGCTGTCCCGAGTTCAAGACTCAGGAGGGCATGGACAAGGCTCTCCGCGCCTGCGACAAGTATCAGATCGACGCGGTCATCGCCATCGGCGGCGACGGTACCTTCCGCGGCGCTACCGACCTGACCAACCACGGCATCCCCTCCATCGGTATCCCCGCCACCATCGACAACGATATCTCCGCTACCGAGCAGACCATCGGCTTCGACACCGCCCTCAACACCGCGCTGAACCTGTTCGATGCTCTCCGCGATACCGCTGAGTCTCACGCCCGCTGCATCGTCACCGAGGTCATGGGCAACAAGTGCGGTTTCCTGTCTCTGTATCTCGCCATCGCCACGGGCGCAATCTCTGTGGCCATCCCCGAGCTTCCCTTTGACCGCGATGCCGCCATCAAGAAGATCCGTCGGGCCCGCGACGAGTACGGCAAGCGAGGTATCATCGCCATTTGCAGCGAGGGTATGCCCAAGGTGAACGGCAAGAACTACGGTGAGGATTTCAAGGAGGAGATCGTCCGCGAGACCGGCATCGATACCCGCTTCACCAATCTGGGTCACACCATCCGCGGCGGCAACCCCACTCTCCGCGACCGCCTGACCGCCTCCCAGATGGGGGTGGAGGCCGTCAACCATCTGCTGGAGAATAAGAGCAATCTGGTTATGTGTGTTCATGAGAACCGCATCACCTCCTGCGACATCAACTATGCTCTGACCCTGGATCACATGTACAAGAACAACCTCAAGGACGGCGAGCTGGATCGCTTCACGGGCTTTGAGATCACCCAGATGAAGGCTCACTGTGCCTCCAGACGCGCCAAGGTCGAGCGACTTTACAGAATGGCGTACGATATTTGTATGTAAAGTCTCCCAAGCAGAAAAAAGTTTACAACTCTCACGGTTTTTTTCCGTGGGAGTTTTGCTTTTTAGTATTGCTTTTTTTTTCAATATATGATATAATAGTAAAGCTACAGCCATGTACGTATGGCAAAAAAATTATAGGAGGATTTTTTCATGATGAAAAAATTGCTTTGCGTGCTTCTGGCCGCTCTGATGCTGGTCGGCACGCTGGCTTCCTGCGCTAGGCCGGGCGAGAATGAGGAGACCACGGTTTCCCCCAACGCCGATTCCAACGCCGAAAGCGAAACCCGCGTGACTCTGGACGTTCCCGACACCCGTTACGACGACCAGGAGCTTTGCTTCCTGACCCGTGACACCAACGACGAATGGTCTACTCTGGAGATCTTCGCCGAAAACCAGACCGCTGAGTCTGACAACATCAGCAACGCCGTTTTTGAGCGTAACGACCGCATTCTTCAGACCTACGGTGTCACCATCACCGAGCTTGGTAAGCCCACCGGCGATCATCACGGTGCCCTGAGCAACGAGGTTGCCGCTCCTACCGGTGACTTCCAGGCCGTAGTTTCCAACACCTCCGGCTCCGCAGGCTTCGCAACCAACGGCTTCCTTTGGGACCTGAATTCCGATGATGTCGAATACATGGACTTTGAGAAGCCCTGGTGGGACGGCAACATGGCCGAGGGTATGTCTATTGACAACCGTCTGTACTTTGCGACCGGCGACCTGCTCACCGCGGACAATGACGCTACCTTCTGCATCCTATTCAACAAGTCCATCGCCACGGACTGCAAGATTCCCGATCTCTACGCTCTGGTTGAGAACGGAACCTGGACTATGGATACCTTATACGGGTACGAGCAGTTGGGCGTTCAGGATAAGGACGGTGACGGTAAGCTTACTTATGACAAGGATATCTGCGGCTTCGCCTTCACGGATGACGCTCCTTACTGTATGCTCTTCGCCGGCGGTGTCACCATGTGTACCAAGGACGATACCGACACCCCTGTTTATCAGCTTGACGTTGAGCTTGCTCAGAACATTGCTGACAAGGGACATCTCATCTTCGCCAAGGATCTCACCATTGATATGAATGCCGTTGTAAGCTCCGCCGGTATCACCATGTACCAGACCGGTCAGAAAACCTTCGGCGAGAACCACGCTCTGTTCATGTGCGAGGTCATGCAGTGCGTTACCCGTCTGCGCGGCTACGAGGCGGATTTCGGCATTCTGCCCGTCCCCAAGTACAATGAGGCCCAGGCCGATTACTACTCCCTGATGCACTTCACTGCCTCCTGCGTTTCGATTCCCAGAAGCGTCAACGCTGAAAAGCTGGTTATGGTCAACTCCATCATCGAGGCCATGGCTTACCACTCTGTGGATACCCTGACCGAGCAATATTACGAGATCAACCTGAAGACCAAGGGCGCTAAGGACGAGCAGTCCGGTCCCATGATCGACAAGATCCTCTCCTGTCGTATCTGCGACCTGGCTTACTACTATCAGTGGGGCTCCAACTCCTTCAGCACTCTCGCAAACTGCCTGCGTCCCACCAGCGGCAAGGGCGTTTCTTCCCTGAACCAGAAGTTCAAGGGTGCCATTCAGAAAAGCATTGGTCAGCTCCTGAGGGCCATGGAGAAGTTCGACGACTAATCTCTCCCATCCCGCCTCACCCGAGGCGGGATTTTTATAGAAGCATGAGTCTGATGCAAGCGCATAAATATCCGAAAAGAGCCTCGGCAGTCGCCGAGGCTCTTTTCGGTAGGTACATTATCGGTTGAGAATAAGCTTAGTCAGCTCAACGGGCTCCACGATGGTATCGCCCTTGTAGACGCGCATATTGCCCGAGGCGATCTCGTCGATGAGTACCACCTCGCCATCCTTGGTATAGCCAAACTCGAACTTGATGTCCCAGAGATCCAGGCCGATGGTGGCAAGATCGTCAGCCACGATTTTCGTGATAGCGACGGTCTGCTTTTTCATGGTCTCGAACATCTCGGGGGTCATAACACCCAGAACGGCCAGACCCTCGCCTGTGACCAGGGGATCGCCCTTCTCGTCGTTCTTAAAGGTGCACTCCACGTAGCCGCCCTCAATACGGGTGCCGTTCTTGATGTACTCGCCGTAGCGGCGGATGAAGCTGCCCGTGGCGACCAGACGACAGATGACCTCCAGTCCGTTACCGCCCTGTGCCTTGCCGAAATTCTCGGCAGGGAGCACCTCCATGGTGGCGTTCTCCACGTCTGCGGAGACGTAGTGGGTCTTGATGCCCGCGGCCTTCAGCATTTCGAAGTAGTAGACCGAGGTCTGGAGATTAGCGCGTCCGATGCCCTCAATGGTCAGACCCACGGCATTCTCGCCCGGATCGAACACACCGTCCTTACCCGTGCAATCGTCCTTGAACTTCAAAAGAACGTTGCCGTTTTCCAGCTCGTACACATCCTTGGTCTTGCCTGCGTAAATCTTTGTCATGATCCTGCTCCTTTAAGCAAATGTAGAATGGCGATTCTCGGGCGCACCCACGCGGCTTTTGAATCTTGCCTTTGTATTATACCATTTTTCGGAGTTTTTTTCAATATTTCTGTTGAATAAAGATAAGGCCTCATGCGAAAAAGTTTTTAGATATTTTGCGGTAGTATCACAAAAGCGGCACGCCCGCTGCCTCGCAGGCCTTGACGGTTTCGGCATCCCAGATGGAGGACTGCACCTCACCAATGTGGCAGCAGCCCATCATGAGCATACAGAGACGGGACTGACCGATACCGCCGCCGATGGTGAGAGGCAGCTCGTGATTCAGGAGCATCTTATGGAACGGAAGGCTTCTGCGATCGTCGCAGCCCGAAGCAGTGAGCTGGCGGTCCAGAGACTCGGCATCGACGCGGATACCCATGGAGGAGATCTCCAAAGCTCTGCCCAGCACCTCGTCCCAGAAGAAGAGATCGCCGTTGAGCTCCCAGTCATCGTAGTCGGGAGCGCGACCGTCATGGCGGTTGCCCGACTTCAGCTTACCGCCGATCTGCATGATGAAGGCGGTGTGATGCTTTTTCACGAAAGCCTTCTCACGCTCGGAGCCGGTCTTGAGATCAGGGTAGAGATCCTCCAATTCTTGGGAGGTGATAAAAACCACGTCCCGCTCCAGCTTGGTGGTAAGCTGGGGGAAACGGACGCGAAGCTGGTCGTTGGTATCACAAATGGCGCGGACGATGGCGCGGACGATGAGCTGAAGGTACTCGACGGTGCGAGTCTCGGGGGTGATGATCTTCTCCCAGTCCCACTGATCCACGTAGATGGAGTGAATGTTGTCCAGCTCCTCGTCGCGGCGGATGGCGTTCATGTCGGTGTAGAGCCCGTGACCCACGGTGAAGCCGTAGCGCTTGAGGGCAAGACGCTTCCACTTAGCCAGAGAATGCACCACCTCGGCCTCGGTGCCGATGGCGGGAACATCGAAGGAAACGGGACGCTCGTAGCCGTTGAGATTATCGTTCAGACCCGAAGCGTCGGTCACGAACAGGGGTGCAGAGACGCGCTTGAGGTTCAGGGCGTTCTGGAACTCGGTCTGGAAGTGGACCTTGATGTAAGAAATGGCGCGCTGGGTATCGTAAGCGTCCAGCACGGGTCTGTATCCCTCGGGGATATAGCATTTGTTCATGGGTATGTTCCCTCCTTAGGGAAAATCGATGGGGATATTATAGCATATACAGAAAAAAAAGTCAAGAGTTACGAGGCTTTTTTTCACGGTTGGAGTACAACTGTAGGAAGCGGTGTCCCCGCCGCTCTTCAGCCGGAGGTCAACCCAACAGAATATCCGATATGAGCATCACGCAGAATCCCACCAGAAGTGCGTAGGTCGCCCCGCGCTCGCACCCGTGGGCATGGGTCTCGGGGATCATCTCGTCGCTGATGATGTAGAGCATGGTACCCCCTGCGAAGGCCAGAGCGAAGGGCAGGATGGCGGCGGAGACTGTGACCGCGAAGTAACCGATGAGAGTGCCCACCACCTCCACCAGCCCTGTTCCCAAGGCAATAGCGAAGGTCTTACCCGGCTTAATGCCCGCGGCCAGCATGGGGCCGATGATGACCATACCCTCGGGGACGTTCTGGAGAGCGATACCGCCCGCGATAAGGAGTGCCTCGGCGGTGTTGCCCGAACCGAAGCCCACGCCCGCGGCGATTCCCTCGGGGAGATTATGGATGGCGATGGCCATGACGAAAAGGAGCACCTTTCCCACGTTGCGGTTGGTAGGGTGAACCTCCTGATCCACGCCCGCCATTTGGTGGAGGTGAGGTACCAGACGGTCCACTAAATTGAGGCAGAGAGCACCCACAAAAATACCCGCCACGGTCATACCAAGGGCGATGAGCTTAGCGATCACGGGGGATGCGCTCTCCTCGGGGGCAGGAGCGAACATGGCGTAGCCGTAGTCCACCGAGGGCATGATCAGCCCCAGAACGGCGGCGGCCAGCATGACACCCGCGGCGAAGGCCAGAACGATGTCCGAAAAACGGTGGGATGCTTTCTTGAAGAGAAAGCCGATCAGCGCGCCGATGACGGTGGCACCGCCCACACCGAGGGCGGTCAGCAGAACCATTCTCATGGTCAATCTCCTTTTCGGTTAAAAATCGAATGGGAATACGGCCTCCTCCACCTCGCTCATGAGACGCTCCGGATTCTCCTCGGAATACTCGATCTCAGAGGAAAACATACGGGCGATCTCGCAGAGGGAGGCAAGATCTCCCCCGCCCGTGGCGCGGTGGATGGCGTGAATGATAATGGTACAGAGAACGGCAAAGGCGGTGCGGGTACGCCATGCGTCGGGCCACTCCTCAGCATCGGCGGTCATGTAGCGATAGAGGAAGTAGCAGATCAGGTTCTCGTAGGCTGTTCCCGTCTCGCCGTCCAGCTCACCGAGAGGGTCGTCGGTGAGTTTTTCAAGAGTGTCGAGATGACTGTCCCATGCCGCATCCAGCCGTTCCATGCTCCGCAGAAAGGCAGCGATACGGGCAAAGCTGTGGAAGGTTGCACTCTCAGTCAAGTTTATGTCGCACAGGACTAAAACGTGACGGATACGGTCGGAAAGAGGGGCTGTGCGATCCAGCAGTACGGGAAGGAGGGTATCTCGCCATACAAGGAGAGCTGCGGTGAGGTCATCAAGCTCCCGTGGCTCCTCGTGAGCGTAGCGTTCGCGGTTGGCCTTTTCGGGAGGAAGCTCCACCACCGCAAAGGGCTCGGCGGATTCCAAAATCAGTCTCGCAGCGGCCTCACAGCAGAGTCCAAGACCAAGCTCCACTCGGTCGGGCAGGACGTTACGGAAGCGAGGGTGGTCCGCGCAGATGTGACAGAGGGAATCCTCTCCCAGCTCGGTAATGATGTCACACAGACCGCTTTCATTGAGAAAGGGGCACCGCTCGTCGGGGGTGAGCCTGAAGCGGGGTGGATTCGCTTCCCGATCCATGCTTTTCCTCAGCCGCTCGCCCATTTCGCCCCGCGTATTCCCATATCGATTCAAGGTTTCCCCATCGATATCGATCTCCCAGCCTGCACAGCAGGTGTGCTCGCATCTCGCCGCTTTGCATCTGAATCGATCATAATAGTTTGGAATGTATACCTTTTTCATTCTGTCTTATGCTTCCGGCTTGAACAGCTTCAATGCTTGATAGATCTTTTTGCGCTTTTGACTATTCTTGACGGTTTTACCGATCTTTATATGCTTTCGCTCTCCTTTAGTGACCCGAATGATACGATGAATGACAAAATAGACCCAGCCGAAGGGCAAAAGGAGCGGGCATCTCGCCGCCCGTGGCCATTGACGCCGCACCCAATCATTCAAAGAAGCGAAGGCGTTGGAAACCTGACTCTGCTCCTCGTTTTTGTACAGGTTACTTTCGTACACGCGGTTTCGTCCCTCGTCCTTGACTCCGAAATTACCGCCGTCCAGAAAATCCTTCAGCAAGGAAACGGCAATATTTCTGTTGGTTTCATCAGGCTCCATCCAAGGCTCCTCCGGGAGCTTGAGCGCGACGGAAGCAGACAAACTCATGATCTGAGCGAACCGCCACAGACCCATCCGAGAAAGCCTCTCACGAAAGGTTTCGGTAAATTCGTTTTCCCCAAAGGAATGAACAAACACCGCCCAATCACACAGATGTCGAAGTCCGATTCCCTCAACTAAAAGATGCTGTTGGGTATGCAAAAGGAGCAGGAGTCCGTGATGGAAGCGGGAGGGCTGCATATAGGTATGCCCATCCTTCTTGACGAGGATGCTGTCTGGAATCATGGTATCCCGATACGCATGAATAATCCCGCCTATATCTCCGTCCCGTACGTCCGCGAAATCACGGTGCATTTCGAACCTGCATCCGTTTTTATGGTATACGGTATGGTAGTCTATCTCCTGTCCTTCCTGTTTCTCGAATCCATTTTCAAGCAAGACCTGTTCCGCTTTTTCAAAGTCCTCCTGCTTCACAAGAAAATCCACGTCGCCGAGGCCGCGCAGAAAGCTATCGGGATAGTAGTAGGCTGAGGAAAGCCCCTTGAGAATGCAGTACGGGATCTGATGATCCGTCATCACGCTATGAATCACCGTATGCTGTTGGCCGATCTGTAGGTTTCTCATGGCGTAGGCGCGAAGGATCCCCTTGAACCTACCTTGAAGCTCGGGGGAGACACCGTGTCTGTCCAAGTGCTGACACGCGATCACGTGCACGCCCTGAAAGTAGCTTTCTTGGAAAACGTGTTCCCAGTCGGTATCCTCGGCGGGGACAAAGGGATGACCGAACAAAGCCTCGGCCAAAAGACCAAACAGGGTTATTTGGTTGGAATCAAATTCAGGATACTCCATACTTTTAATCTTTCCTATATAGCGTTTTGCAGACCGCGGAATAGATCCGCGGTCTGCATAGAAATTTTTCGGTTTTTCAGAGATATTACTCCTGCTTGCCGATCAGCGCGCCGTTCTCGTCAAAGACGTACGTCTCGACAACGGTCTCGCCCAGATCGTTGACGGAAGAGATCTCAACGGTTCCGGTTGCCATGGTTCCGTCGTTCAGGAAGTAGTAGGTGACGCCGGCCTGCGTATGCCAGGTGTTCACCAGAAGCTCGCCTGCCCACATGAGCTTGCGGGTGCCGTCTTCCTCGACCCATGCGCCTTCGACCAGAACGTAGTCCTCGAATACGTAGGTGTATCCGTCGATCTCCTGCGTTCCGTCATATGCGATGCAGGTATTTCTGTCCATGAAGTAGGTCTTACCGTTGTGAGTTTGCCAATCCTTCAGGAAGCGTCCGCAGTCATAGAACATATAGTAGCTGCCGACACCCATGAGTCCGACGTAATCCCTCTGGCTTCTGGTATGGCCGCAGATGGAGCAGGCCATCAGGTTGTAGGTGTTGGGACCGTACACGTAGCGATGGTCTTCCTCGGCGCAAATGGTGTCCTCACGGACAAAGCTATCGATCACGATGCGAGAGCCGTCCGGCTGTACGTCATACACGGTGACGGAAAGCTTCTCCTCGGTGGCGGAGAGGGAAATGTACAGGGCGTTATAAGAATCGGAGGTAAACACGAAGCCATCGCTGTTTACAACGGGCTTCTTCACGCTGGCGGAGCCGCAGTTCATATAGATCACGCCGTTTTTCTCGTTTACCTGACCCTGACGCAGGGGCTCGGTTCTGGAGAAGTTGCAGTCGGAGCCCGAGATCACCAGATCAATTCCGGCGAGCTCGACCAGCTCGGGAAGAACCTCACGGAGGGTAGTGGAGGCCTCGGGATCGGTGGAATAGACGGCATCGCGAATGGAGAGAATCTGCCACTTACTGCCGTTCTTGGTGGCTTCGGTTCTGACGGTATTGACGAGGTTTCTCAATTCGGACACGTTGGAGGTTGCGTTGATCACAGCAATGTAAACGTCTCCGCAGAGGTAGCCCTGAAGCTTCTCCTTGGTGAAGAACACACGGTTCTGAATGGAGCTCGCAAACTCGGAGTCCGAGGAGGTATGGACGAGATCCAGACCCACGTTGAAGAAGGGAGCGGTGGGAGCGGTCAGAGCGTTGCTGTCCAGCACGCCATCGGTCACGGCACCCGTACGGATAGCGAAATCATAGCTCTCGCAGGAGAACATGATGGATTTCGCGATGAGTTCGACATTGTCGGCATACTCGCCGCGAAGATCACCCATAATGGCAATATTGACCTCATCACCGTAGGTCTTGGCCTCGAACGCGTGTACCTCAGACCAGATTCTTCCGTCACCGACCTGATAGTAATACACGGTACCGGGAATCAGATCCTTCAAAGTCACCTCGTTGACACGGTTGATGGTAAGGGAGGACTCGTACAGAGCGTAGTTGGACACGCCCATGTAGACCACGGCATCGGCCATATCCTGGCTGGTGGAGACCTTGATCTGCGCCGCGCCGTTCGTGACGTTGTAGTTGCTCATCCAGAAAATATTCTTGCCGTTACTGACGTAACCCACATACCGGATCGCATAGGGAGCGCCGTCCTCATTTCCGACCGCCTCGTAGGCCTTGACGGAATAGAGGGAGGAGGTCAGATTGTCCTCGTCAACGGCATAGATGTTATGTACACCCTTGTTGGTGAACGTGACCACAAGCTTACCGGTCTCGTCGGTGACACCCAGAAGCACGTCGCGCTTTCCGTTGATCTCGTAGACCGAGACACCCGCGGCGGGATTGCCGTACACGTCCTTAACGAGCAGAGCGTACAGGCTGTTGGTGACGCTGTACTTCCAGCCGCTGACAGAATACCGGACGACAACGGGGGCAGAAACATCGGGGGTGTCGAAGGTGCCGACAAAGTTCTCGGACTTACCGACGGTGCTATCCTCCTTGAGAGTAACCTCGGCAGACTCCGTGGTCCAGTACACCTTCTCATCCGCGCTCATTCTGACAGGCGCGCTCACGTCGAAGGAAACCAGAATACCGTTTGTAATGGCAGAGGGGTCGATCACGCGGAGATCCAGCTCCAGCTCGCCGCCGAACCAGACGTAGCTACCCGTCACGCCGTCGGCGATCTTCACGTTCTTTACCTTGAGCTGCTTGGTCATCAGCAGGCGAACCGTGACGTTCTCCACCTGATCCATGTTCGCGCAGGAGACGGTGAAGGTCTTGGTCTGACCGAGGCTGATGCCCTTGGGAACGTCAATGGACAAGGCGGGATAGGAGGCATCGCCGTTGACGGTGAAGCTGACGGTCTCGGAGGAAACGACTCGGCCGTTGTCAATCGAAACGGTCATGGTGTGGGAGCCGTTCAGGAACTCCACGTCAACCGCCACCTGATCGCCGTCCACAGCAGAGGGAACGGTCACACCGTCGATGGAGACGGTGACGTCCGAAAAGGCCTCGGCGACGGTCACGATGATGCGGACAAGGTTCTTTTCGATCTTGCCGCCATCAGAAAGGACGAAGTGAACAACGTCATCGTCGGGGGTCTTCCAAACCATGCTCTTGATGATGCCCGCGGCCTTGGGAGCCGCCATGGTCACGGTGTTCTTTTGGGTGGCGGTGGAAGCCTGCGTACTCTCGGCTACAGGCTGGGATGAGGTATATGTATCCCCCGGGGCAGAATCACCCATCGCGCTGAGGGGTGCCGCTTGCAGGATCATAACCAAAGCCAGGAATACAGTCAAAAGCTTAACATATTTTTTCATGTCATTCTGTTCCTTTCGGTTTAAGTGGATTTGCTATGTTGCTTTCGGGGCGGGAGCGCATGCTTGCGTGATTCCCTTCCGTCCTGTTATATCATACCACAAACCCTCCGAAAAGTCAAGTCATTCGGTCATTTTTCCAGAAAATGTCCAATGAAAATTCATATTCATATCACATTCGACATCCGAAAAACGCAAAAGGAGCCGTTGCTACACACAACGGCTCCAAAACCGTCAAATATCGTACTTGGACAGGATCTCGCTGGGGGTCTTGCGCAGAAGGGACAGAGCGGGCAGAACACCGAACACCATAGAAACGCCAAGCAAGAGCGCAAAGAGCGCCGCCGACAGCCATGGCGGGAAGAAGAATACGTCGGAAATGAAGGGGGCGTTCCGCAGAGAGCTGATGAACCAGGCCGAGAGCCCGTACCCGGGTACCACCGTCAAAAGCAGGAGCAGGGCGGTCTCCACGGCAAAGCGGAAGGTGAGATTCTTCTTGGTGACACCGATGGCGCGGAGAATCCCCACCTCGCGGACGCGGCTCATGAAGGAGGAGCGCATGATGAAGAACACGCAGAGGCACAAAAGGGCAATGACCGCCAGCTCGGTGACGATCGCCACGATCACCGCGGTGCGGATCTCGGCATAGAGCTGGTCGAAAATACCGTCGGGGGGGATGAAGCCGTCCTCGCCCAGCACCCCTCTCAGGTATGCGGCGGTGGTGTCGGGATCGTGGGAGTGGATCATGAGATGGTTGCTGTAGTAGGGACCATCTCCGTAATCCCAGATGTTGTAGGGGCTTTCCATAAGGACGTTTTCAAAGACTCCCGCGCCGGTTACGAGGCGGATATAGTCGGCATCGCTGAGGACGTAGGTATAGTAGTCCTTGGTCATACCGTTCCAGTGCTGCTCCATATAGCGGTCATACTGCTTGTAGAGAGCGTCGATATCCACCATTCCGTCGATGCGATCCGCGTTTTGCTGCATGAAGGGCTTGAGCTGATCGCGGGACGGGTATACGCCGTTATCCTCGAAGTAGAGGTAGGCGGCGCAGGCCGTATAGACATCGTAGCCCATAAGACCCGCGTAGGCGGCGATATTCTCATGCTTCGCCACCGCCCACTCCTCGAAGAGAACGTCATCGTAAGGCTGGAGCGTATCCAGCTTGCTTTGGCAGAATTCGGGCATGTAGGTAAAGTAGTGGTCGAAGAGCCACGCCCACTGTCCCGCCTCGGGGTCTGTGCCCTCGGGGAGAGTTGAGATATAGGCGGCGGGATCGGTGATGAGCTTCTCTCCGTAGGTATCCTTAACAAAGGCGGGGTAATCGTCGAGGGACAGGTAACGCTGAATGACGCGCGTAACCGTCAGGCGCAGACCGTTTATGGTGATCTGCTCCCCGACTCCGTTCTTGACAGAGGTGACTCCTTCATCAACGTAGACCGCCTCGCCGTCCTTGATCTGATCCTGCATCCCCACGGCCGAGGCGTAGGTGACGGGAATATAGAAGTATCTGTTCTGGATGTAGCGGGCGGAGGACAGGCTGTCCATATAGTAGTACAATTCGCGGGATTCCACCACGCCCGCGATGCGCAGGCGGATGTTGCCCAGCTCGTAGAGGGTGTAGGACGAAACCATGCCCACCAGATCCGCGTACTCGTTGAGGTATCCAACGGTGGAGCTTTCCAGCAGCTTATCGGCCACGGCGGTGGTGATGAGGATATCCGAGGCGGTTTTGAGCTCGCTTGTACCCGCCGCCATGGGCAGGTCCTTCGCGTGGGCGGCATCCTGCGCTTTGGCTGCTGTCTGGATGGAAATGTGCTCGGCGGTCATGAATACCGAGGAGTTGAAGCTGAGGTAATCGGTATCGTACAGGGGCATTCCGCCGATCAGACGGGCGTAATCCATGCCGTGCTTCCCCATTTCGTCCCGAAGATAGCCGTAATCGGTATGGGGATCCAGAGGGATATAGAATGCGTTCTCGTCGTGATCCTTCCGCCTGGTCGCGTAGGTGCCCAGCCCCGCGCCGAAGGCGGCGGTCATGAATACCAGCGAGGCGGCCAGAAGGGCTAAGCAGACGCGGAGCAGTCTGCGCCCCTTCTTGTGCTTCCTTCCAAAGTTCTCGCGCCACGCGGAGACGATGGAGTTTTTCCAATGGTACAGGCGGCCGTAGTTCTTCCCCATCACGGGGGTAAGGCGGGACATATCCAGCGATTGACCGTGCACCGAGGCCTGCTCGCGAGGGGTCTCGTCGAACACGCCCTCCATGAGTTTGATCTCACTTCCCTCGTCCAGAATCTTGAGGTTGGCTCCCTCGGCCTTGAGGTAAAGCTTGCCGTTCTGATTCACCACGCGGAGGCGGATATTCTCGGAGGGCTCGCCGTAGTATTCCACCGTAACACCAGGGGTCTCGGTCTCGGCGCGGGTCAGCTCGCCCAGATAGATGTGGTTCTTGTTGCGGGTCACGTAGCCGTTGGCATCGCTGTTCTCTCGGTCGGAGGCCACGTGTCCGTCTACGATCTCGATGACACGGTCGCAGTAGTGATCCACCAGATGAGCCTCGTGGGTGACCAGAAGCACCAGACGGGTCTTGGAGAGCTCCTTGAGGATGTCCATGACCAGTACCGTGTTGGCCTCGTCCAGATTTCCCGTGGGCTCGTCGCAGAGAAGGATGGCAGGCGCCTTGACGATGGCGCGGGCGATGGCCACTCGCTGCTGCTGACCGCCCGACAGGGTATCGGGGGTACGGTCGCGGTACTTGGCCATATCTACATTCCCGAGGGCGGCCATGACCCGCTCGGAGATGGCGTTCTCGTCGGTCATGCCGCAGAGGCGGAGGGCGGCGGCCACGTTCTCGTAGACGCTATCGGTAACGCTCAGGTAGTAATTCTGGAATACGTACCCCACGTATTGGTTACGAAGGGTATCGGTATCCTTGCGGATGTCCTGACCGAACAGCTCGATGGAGCCCGAGGCGATCCTGTCCAGACCGCCCACGGTGTTGAGCAGAGTGGTCTTACCGCAGCCGCTGCGGCCGAAGATGGCCACCATCCCCTGCTCGGGAAGCTCCAGATTGATATTGTCCATGACGTGGAGCTGATTGCTCTTGCCGCGGTTGTAGTATTTGTGCGCGTTGGTAATTCTGACGGGGATTCGTGTCATGACTTGGAGCCTCCTTTCGCCGAGCGTAGGGTCTTCTTGACGCTTTGGTCGAACATTTTCTTGACGTATTTACGGGAGAGATTCAGGGCGATGAGCACCATGACGGCGGCTATCAGGGCGTAGTCTCCCGCGTGCAGGAAGGGGAACAGGTAATTGGTCTTGGGCAGGGTGAAGACGACCACACAGGCGATGACGGTTATTACCGCGGCGGGGATCAGGGACAAAAGAGTCTGTACGTAAATGCTGATCTTGACCACCGCCGTGGGAATACCCATAGAGCGCATGATGCCCACGTCACCGCGGGTGGCGTTCATGGCGCGGGAGGAGCAGAGGGAGAGGAACAGGGTAATAAAGAAGATGGCAAGAACCCACAGAACCGCCATGACGGCGGACATGATCTTCTCCTCCAGCATCTCGAATACGTCGGGCTGGATGGTCTCGTCCGAGACAACGGCGATATAGCCCATTTCACGGAGCTCCTCCACCTTCCCCCGCGCCTCACGGTCATTTTCAAAG
>JAZNUO010000028.1:0-7587 GCA_045592305.1 Eubacteriales bacterium
TCTTGAAAGAAGGGTTTAAGAATCCCAAGAACTTTCAAAAAAGGTCTATTTATCAATATTTTTTTGAAGGTTCTTGAAGGGAGTTCGGCGTTCCCCTCGCCCCTGCCCGACAAACCCAAATTTGAGATCCCACACAAAAAAACAGGAGACCATCCGTCAGGACAGTCTCCCATTTTTATTTGGTCAGCGAACTTAAATCTTCCGCTTGATATACCGCAGCTTCAGCCGCTCGGGGAAGGCGATGCGGCGCTTGACGTCGCGGCGGAGGTAGAGGTAGAGGGCGGCGGTCTGCTTCATCTCGGCGACGCTCATGCCGTGACCGAATTCCTCGGCGGCCATGCCGTCCAGAGCCGTATGAAGATCGGGCAGCTCCTCGGGCTTGACACGCTGCCTCCTGCCCTCCATGGGGGCGGTCAGCTCGGCGGCGAGGCGGTCTGCGTAGTCGTCGCGGAACTCACCCGCCTTGGGGGCGAGCCCGTAGAAGGCGAGCAGATTGCTGACGGCATCGGTCATTTCCAAGGCCAGCTCGCGGCGGTCGGCTTCATTGGTGTTAGCGCCGAAGCCGTTTTCCAGCACCTGCGCGCAGATGCTTTGGCGGTGATCCTCGGCGGCGCGGGCGCGGGAGATGACCGTACCGACAAGGGCGGCGATGGCCACCAGAATCGCCAGAATACCCAGACCGATGAGGCTGCTGCGGGCAATCGCGGCGGCGGCAGCGTCCTCCTCGTTCGTGGTCTCCTCACCCGATTCCTCCTCGGAGGTTTCCTCGCTGTTGGTTTCGGTCTCGTCGGGCGTTTCGGGCGCGGTGGTCTCCTCGTCGGGCATGATGGGGGTGATGGGGCCCGTGTCGGCAGAGCCGGTGGCACCGTACATACCCGTATAATACGGAGGGGTCGCCTCGTACTGGATCCAGCCTACGCCGTCGAACCAGACCTCTACCCACGCGTGGGCGTTGTAGTCGCGGACGTAGCCGCCGTAGACAAAGTCCTCGCGGCTGATCTTGGTCAGCTCGTCGGCGATGTAGCCCTCCACGTAGCGGGCGGGAATACCCAGCTCACGGAGAATGAGGGTCACGGCCGAGGCGAACTGCACGCAGTAGCCCTCCTTGGTGTTGCGGAGGAAGTTCTCCACGCCGTCCAGAGTGGGATCGACACCCGTCAGGTCGGGGGTGATGGTGTATGCACAGCCCATCTCGTCGATGATGTAGTCGATGACGTTGCGTACCAGACGGTCGCGGTGAATATAGGCGTTGGGGTCGGAGGTGTTGCGGACGTTTGCCAGACTCACGTCGGCGGGGATATTCACCGAGACCTTGTTCTCCAGAATGAAGGAATCATCCTCGGGAGTCTCGGGATCGTCGGGAACCAGCTCCTCCTCCACGCGGATCTCGGAGGTGTGGGCCTGCGCCTTGATGACGGCGGCCAGCTCCTTCAGATAGGTGCTGTCGGCGGTATCCAGATAGGTTTTGTAGACGAAATCACTGTAGGCCTTTTCGGTGTTGATGTAGGCCAGCAGCTCGGCTCTCTCCTCGTCGGTCATGCCGCGGTCATACTCGTCCACCAGATTCACGTCCACGGGAGTGCCCAGCTCGTCCAGACGGGCGGAGCTGACGTCGGTGACGGTCGCGCCTACGATCTTGCCGTTGTCTATGGTGAGGGTCAGAACGCCGTAATCGGTTGTGACCACGTAGTTGCGGCCTCCGTCGAGGGAGACGGTGTCGGTATCGTGGTAGAACTGCCAGATCCGTTCCTCCTTACCCCGCTTGTACTGGTAAGAGAACAGGGTGGTGCCGTTGCTCTCCTCGTAGACCTTCAGGGTCAGATTGGAGGAAACCGAGCCGTCGGCGTTGTGGAAGAAGCCCGCGCGGGCGAGGAGTGCCTCCTTCTGGAGGTTGTAGGCCGCTTGGAGAGCCGCCTGCTTTTTTATCCAGAGGGAGTTGGTCATGACCGTGGCGTAGGTCATGGTGGAATAGTCCAGACCGTTTTCGTTGAACTTGCGACCCGTGTAAAGACCGTCGTAGTAGTTGACGAAGGTCAGCTTGTGGGGCTCGGTGGTATCATACTCCATGAGACCAAAGCGGGGGTCGAAGGTGGTGGGGAAGTAGGTCAGGGTATCGGGGCTGTTGACCCGTCGGAGACTGACCAAAAGCCCGATGAAGCCGTAGTCGGTGTTGGACTTGTACTTGGAGAGAAGATTTTCGGTGTACTCGGGATCGTCCACCAGCTCGGGCTTCATGTAGTGGTAGAAGCCGTAGCGGATGGTCTCGGCGGGGGTGCCCTTTTTGGTGAACAGGGACTGATACTCGGAGAGAAGCTCCTCGTCCACCGCCAGCCACGCGCCGTTTTCGTAGTCGGTGCCCATCCAGCCGCGGAGGTAGTAGTTGGTGTTGTAGCGGGACTTGAGGTAAAACATCTGCGTGCCCGCGAATTCGAGCTGCTCCAGCTCGGTGGAGTGGGGCTTGAAGTTGTCGCCGTCGGCCTTGTATTCCAGACGGTCCAGCTCGTCGTCGTCACCTCTCAATAGGGCGGTGACGTAGTTTCTCGCCAGCTCCATCTTCTCGTCGATGGCGGAGATGGTGCTGAAATTGCCCTTGATGAGAATGGAGGGGAGAGCGATGGCGATGAGACAGGCCAGCAGCACCGCCGACCCCGCGAAGCCGCCCATGGCGGTACGGGACTGCTCGGTGGCGCGGTCATATCTCTGTACGGCGCGCACCTGCTTCATCATTTCGCGACGGGCCTTTTTCTGCTCTTTCTTGGTCTTAGGGTCCAATTTTTCCTTGGTTTTTTTGACCTTTTTGCGCTTGCCGCCGAAGTAGTCGGTCAGCTCCTCGTCCACCGTGACGGTTTGGGTACGGCGTTTCTTACGCAGAGCGGCCTTCTGCTTTTTGCGCTCGGCGCGCTCGGCCATGGCCTTGGCGTACTCGGGAGGCAGGGCGGGTCTGTCGGAGTCCTCAAAGAGCTTCAGCTCGTTGTCGTAGTGCTTGTCGTCCTTACTGTTGTAGAGACGGTCATAGGCCGCCATGACCAGCACCGAGGCGAAGGACACGATGACCAGGGTAATACCCAGATTGGACTCGATGCGGTTGCTGTAGATGTTGAAGGTCAGAAGCACCACCAAAAGGGTGGTCGCCACGATGGCGGGGGGGATGATCTTCACCTTTTTCGCGAAGCAGGCGGTGAAGAGCACCGTGATGAGGACGGTGACAAGGCAGGTTCCCGCGATCATCAGCTCCTCGTGGGGGGTGACGGAGGTGAACTCGGCCTTGTACTGCACGTAGGTGAGATAGCCCACCTTGTAGAGCCTGTCCAGAGAGGCGTTGTACAGGGAGAGAACACCGTAGAACAGATCCATGGGCAGACGGGGATTCAGGGCGATGAGACCGCCTGCGGTGCCGCCCGCCGCTGCCAGAGAGATGAGCTTCCCCCACCGACCCAGACCGAAGACCGCAGCCAGCGTCACAACGACCAGAGAGGAGGCGAAAATGACGAGGTTAGGCACCCCGAACTCCAGCGCGCTGGCGAGGAAGATCATGAGTCCCGAGGCCGCCAGCCAGATGACCAGAGCGCGGCAGGCGATACCGCCGCAGCGGAAGAGGGGGGAGCGTCCCGCTCTGTCGGGGGGACAGACGATGGGGCGCTTGTGGATGTTCAGAATGAGGTTCTTTTCGGCCTTCTTCCGGGCGCGGGTCCTACGCGCCGTCTTTGGCTTTTTGAGCTGTTTACCGGTGAAGGCGGCAGCTTGCTTGTTATGCTTCATGGCTCATGCCTCCTTCGGGTCGGGTAACGTGGAAGCCTCCCGCGGTCAGGGACAGACCGCTTGCGGCAAGCTGCTCGCGGCAGCCTTCGAGATAGAGGGCGCGTTCGCGGGGATGGCGGAAGCGTTCCTCGGGGTTGTAGAGCACCACCTCGGCCGAGCCGAAGCTACCCGCGTCGGACACCCCGGGAAGCGCGCCGAGGTCAGTGACCATGGCGGTATCCATGGTGGAGACCACGAACATCTGCTTGGCGCTCTGGATATCCGAGAGCATGGCGGTCAGAGAAGTGACCTTCTTCTCGGGGGAGCTGAGGGGGGCGGTGGCGAAGAGGTGGTAGATATTCTCAAATTGATCCACGCCCCGCAGAGGGTAGGCGAACACACCCGTATCCGAGCGGCGATCGAACCACAGCAGAAGCACCTCGTGCCCCTTGCGGAGCTCGGCCAGCACCGAGGCGATGGTCAGCTCCACCACGCCGTCGGCCAGATACTCGTTCATGTCCTCGTAGAACACGGGGTCCGCCAGCTCGTGAACGTCTACGGTCTCCTCGGCGGTCTCCGCGGCGGCGGAGTTCACTCCGACTTTCGGGTTTTTGCTCTTGGCATCCAGAGACTCGGCGACGGCGGATCTTTGATCCAGTCGGGCTTGCAGAGCCTCGTCGGTGAGGGAGACCGTTTCGGCGGTCTCTTTGATCCGCTTATTCTTGCGCTTGCGGTCGGAGGCCAGCCGGGCTTCCTCCTTGCGGGTCTTGCGGGCGGTCTTGCGCTCTGCGCGCTTCTCCTTACGGGTCAGCTTCTTTTTGCCCTCGGTCTCGGCGGCATCATCCTTCTTCTTGGGCGGCTCGTCGGGGAAGTGAGGGGTCAGGTCGCAGAATATCACGGTCTGGTTGGAGGTGCCCGTGTTGTAGTCCTTGACGATGAAATTCTCGGACTTGGAGGACAGCTTCCAATGGATGGACTTGAGGGAATCGCCGTTTTGGTAGTCGCGGATATCCGAGAGCTCCAGCTTGTCCACCACCAGAGGGGAGCGGACGGAGCGGGCGGTATCGTCGGAGATGGCATGGGCGGCGGTCTCCTCCAGATTCAGGCGGCGGGGGAGGACGTAGACCGTAGTCAGATTCTCCACGTCCAGACGGGCGCGGAAGATGCGGAAGAGGTCGTAGACGTAGAAGCACCGCACTCCGATCTCGTAGGTGCCGCGGAAGCGGAAGGATACGGTGTTCTTCATGTGGTAGGTGGTCTTGGGAGCCATGGAGATCCGCACCGTCCGCTCGGTGCACCGCACCGCGTTGAACTGGGGAATGGAGACCTGCGCCTCCACGAAGGGAAGCGCAAAAATGGAGTTGTTCTTCATGAGGAACTCGTAGGTGTAGGGGGTATTCTTTTCGGTGGTGGCCGATTGGCAGAGCATACTCACCGACAGGGAGGCGCGGGCGATGAGGGTGTAGACCAGCAGGACGAGGGGCAGAAGGAAGATGAACCAGAAGAAAATGTTGGACACCTTACTCAGCAGGGCTTGGGTGAACACCAGCGACACCGCGAAAAGAATGAGATAGGTGGAGAAGCGGGAAGTCACCGTAAAGGCGGGCTCGTCGCGGTCGGAGACCTTCCTGCCTGCCTTTCTGCGAATAAACCGCACGAGACGGTGAACCAGACGGAACACCCCGCCCAGCGGGATGGCCAGCAGCTCGCGAACCGAGCTTTCCCCCTCGGCAGTCTCCTTGGAGAACACCGACAGATGAAGCAGACCGTGGATCGCCACCGTCAGAGCGACAGCGAAGAGCAGGACGGTGGGCATGGGGGTGGCGGTGACTACGGCGTAGCCCCGGTCGGCGAGGTCGGCGTACCTCACCATACCGTCGGCCAGGAGCGAGGCCACGGGGAAGGTCATGCCGAAGGAAAGTCCCGCGCCCAGCAGGGAAACACCCAGCGGGATATACAGACGGCGGGCGGTGAGACTGCCGAATTTCTTGTAGTTGGGGATGAGGAGCAGGGCGGCGAAGAGCAGACCCGTCAGCAGGGTCAGCCAGCCCAGACCCGAGAGGAAGAACAGGGTCTTGAGGGTGGGGATGTCGGTCTTGTATTCGGGTAGCTCCAGAAGGGCGGTGAGCCCCGTGGGATGCCCGCCCAGCAGATAACCCATAAGACCGTAGCCCGAGGCGGTATGCTCCATGAGGGGCACCTCGTCAGCCAGTACGGTGAGATTCACCCCGGGGAAGGCGGCCAGCACCAGAGTCAGAAGCAGGCAGAGCGCCGTCAACCCCATCACGAGGGGTCTCGCGTTCCTCTTCATCCGGTCCCAGAGGGGGAGGTTGAATTTTTTCTTCTTCTTGACGAAGGAATGTCCGCAGGCGGTGCAGGTCTTGGAGCCTACGGGCATGACCTCGCGGCAATCGGGACAGCGGATGCCCAGTGTGACACCGCAGTTCATGCAGTAGGTGCGATCCGCCGCCACGTATTTCCCGCATTGGGGACATTGTTTCATTTGTGCCATGGCGACTCCCGCTGTTTACGCGCGCTTGCCCTTGTAGGGAACCTCGGTGGCGCGCAGGATCTCGGTGAGCACGTCCTGCGTGGTCTGGTGAGCCAGCTTGGCCTCCTGACGGAGCATGAGGCGGTGGGCGATGGCGGCGCGGAAGAGACCCGCGACGTCATCGGGCAGCACAAAGTCGCGTCCGCGGAGGAAGGCGTAGGCCTGCGCCAGATGCACCAGAGCCACCGACGCGCGGGGAGACGCGCCCAGAGCGAGAGCGGGGTGCTTACGGGTGGCGGTGATGAGGGTGACGATGTACCGGTACAGCTCGTCGTCGATATGGACGGTTGTGACCATTTCACGGATCTCGCGGAGCTCGTCGCGGGTCAGGACGGGACGAACGCTCTTGATGGGATTCTCGCCCTTGCGCGCCTTGATAATGTTCATTTCCTCGGCGGGGGAGGGGTAGCCCATGCTGAGCTTGAGGGCAAAGCGGTCGAGCTGCGCCTCGGGCAGAGGGTAAGTACCCACGTAGCCCGCAGGGTTCTGGGTAGCGATGACCATGAAGGGATCGGGGATCTCCATGGTGTTGCCGTCCACCGTGACCTTGCCCTCCTCCATGGCCTCCAGAAGAGCCGACTGGGTCTTGGGGGAGGCGCGGTTGATCTCGTCTGCGAGGAGGAGGTTACACATGACCAGACCCTCGCGGAGCTCGAAGTCCTCCTTCTGGCGGTTGTAGATATGGAAGCCCGTGATGTCGGAGGCCATGACGTCGGGGGTGAACTGGGCGCGCTTGAAATCCAGACCCGTCACACGGGCGAGGGTGGAGGCGAGGGTGGTCTTACCCGTGCCGGGGACGTCCTCGATCAGCACGTGGGCACCCGCCAGCATGGCGGTCAGCAGGTGGAGCACCTCGGTGCGCTTGCCGACCACGACCTTCTCCACCTCATCGGCGGCGGCGATCATCTTCTGGTGGGCGGCGGCCATCTCGGGGGACATTTTGACGTCTTGGGTCTTGCTTTGAGTCTCACTACTCATGGTTCGGGGTTCCTTTCTTGTATGTAGACTTTAAAATTTCAACTTCAGGGTCGCATAATTACAACCTTTATCATTATATCACAAAAAAAACAATTACGCAATAGACGAACGGGTATGCCGCGCATTTTCGGCATACGTGTCTCAAATTGTTTACATTTTGTCTGCGGCGGGTAAAGGCTTTTCAAATTTGGGTTTGTCGGGCAGGGGCGAGGGGAACGCCGAACTCCCTTCAAGAACCTTCAAAAAAATATTGATAAATAGACCTTTTTTGAAAGTTCTTGGGATTCTTAAACCCTTCTTTCAAGAAGGGTTTAAGTGGG
>JAZNUO010000029.1:0-4433 GCA_045592305.1 Eubacteriales bacterium
CTACATCCGCGTCCGCATCTGGAATGACCCCTATGACCGACAGGGCAAGGGCTACGGCGGCGGGAACTGCGATTTGGAGAACGCCATTGAAATCGGTCAGCGCGCCACCCAATACGGCATGAAGCTGCTGGTCAATTTCCACTACTCCGACTTCTGGGCGGACCCCTCCAAGCAGATGGATCCCAAGGCCTGGGCGGGGCTGGACATCGACCAAAAAGAAGAAGCCCTCTACCAATACACCAGGGACTCCCTCATCGCCCTCATGGAGGCGGGGGTGGATATCGGCATGGTGCAGGTAGGCAACGAGACCAACGGAGCCATGTGCGGGGAGTACGGCACCACGGACTACGGCTGGGAGAAGATCGCCCGACTCATGTCGGCGGGCTCCAAGGCCGTGCGGCAGGTCTGCCCCGGCGCGCTGGTGGTCCTCCACTTCACCAACCCCGAGACGGCGGGCCGTTACGCCGAGTACGGTGAGAAGCTCCACAAGTACGGCGTGGATTACGATATTTTCGCTTCTTCCTACTATCCCTACTGGCACGGCACTCTTGAAAATCTGGCTGCTGAGCTGAACCGTATCACCGCCGCCTACGGCAAAAAGACCATGGTGGCTGAGACCTCCTACGCCTATACCACGGCGGATACCGACTTCTACTCAAACACCGTCAGCGTAGGCGGCGGTGTGGATGGCTACCCCATCTCGGAGCAGGGTCAGGCCGCCTTCGTGCGGGACGTGGTGGATACCGCGGTCAACGCCATGACCGACTGTATCGGTGTCTTTTACTGGGAGGGGACGTGGATCTCGGTGGGGGGTGAGAGCCGCGAAGCCAACGAGGGGCTGTGGGAGACCTACGGCTCGGGCTGGGCGACCTCCTTCGCGGGCTCCTACGACCCCGAGGACGCGGGAAAATGGTACGGCGGCTGCGCCGTGGACAATCAGGCCTTCTTTGACAAAACGGGCAAGGCCACCGAGGCCCTCAAGGTCTTCGGACTCCTGAAAGAGGGAAGTACCCCCGACGGAAAGGAATCATAATTATGCATACGAACAAGATCAAATGGCTCTCGGCTCTGCTGGCCGCCACGGTGCTGCTGTCGGCCTTTGCCCTGACGGCCTGTAACGGCGGGAAGGATCAGCCCTCCGAGCCCGAGAACAAGGTCGAGGTCGATCCCATCGACGATAACTTCCGCACCTTCTATCAGATCTTCGTGGGATCGTACTCGGACTCCAACGGAGACGGCATCGGAGACCTGCGGGGCATCATCAACCGCCTGGATTACCTCAACGATGGCAATATTCACTCGGGTAAGAGCCTGGGGGTACAGGGCATCTGGCTCTCCCCCATCTTCACCTCCCCCTCCTACCATAAGTACGATGCCAAGGACTACTACGCCATTGACTGGCGCTTTGGCACCGAGGCGGATCTGAAGGAGCTGATCACCCTCTGCCACCAGCGCAACGTCAAGGTCATTCTGGATCTGGCCATCAACCACACCTCCAACCAGCACGAGTGGTTCCTGAAATTCAAGGAAGCCCGCGTAGGCGGCAACACCGCCGATCCCTACTACGATTTCTACTCCTGCGTCACCACCGCCGACAAGGTGGGGGGCGTGACCTACCAGAAGATCGCGGGGGTGGACTGCTGGTACGAGTGCAACTTCTCGGGAGGCATGCCCGAGCTGAACTTCGATAATCCCGAGGTGCGGAAGGCCGCTCTGGACGTGGCCAAGTATTACCTGGATCTCGGGGTGGACGGCTTTCGCTTCGACGCGGTGAAGTACATCTACTTCGGAGATACCGCCCGTTCGGTGGAGTTCTGGACGTGGTATATGAACGAGCTGCGCGCGATCAAGCCCGACATCTACTGCGTAGGCGAGTGCTGGTCGGGGGACAGCGAGGTGCTGGAGTATTACCCCGCCCTCAACTGCTTCAACTTCACCATGTCCCAAGCCGAGGGCGTGGTGGCCACCGCCGCCAAGGGTCAGTCCATCTCCAAGTACACGGGGTATATTGCCTCCTATCAGGATAAGGTGCTGGCGAAGAATCCCGACGGCATGATCATGCCCTTTTTGTCCAACCACGACATGGATCGCATCGCGGGGGCATTCATCACCGAAAACCATGCGCGCATGGCGGCCAACCTCTACCTCCTTTCCCCCGGGTCCCCCGTGATCTACTACGGCGAGGAGCTGGGCATGCGAGGCTCCCGCGGCGGCGAGAACACCGATGCCAACCGCCGTCTGGCCATGCTCTGGGGGGATGAGGATCTCATCCGCGACCCCGTGGGCTCCACCTACCCCGCCGATAAGCAGATCACCGCCACGGCGGCGGATCAGATGACCGACGAGGCAAGTCTCTACAATTACTATTGTAAGCTCATCGCCATCCGTCACAAGTACCCCGCCATCGCGCGAGGGGACTACACCGCCGTCAACGTGGAAAGAAACCTCGGCGGCTTCGTCATTCGCTTTGGCGAGGAGACCCTGCTCCTGATTCACAACACCGCCACCGAGCCCCTGGCCCTGGATCTCACCGCCCTTGCGGGCACCGAGGGCTTCACCCCCGCCGCCGTTCTGGACGCGGTTGGAGCGGGTAACGCCACGCTGGAGGGGAGCATCCTGACGGTGGGACCCCAGACCAGCGTTATCTTGGGTTGAACCCCACGGTTTCCGTGAATTGGATTAAAAAATGCTTTTTGGCACGATTGGAAATTGTACAAAATGCCGAAAATCCGTGAAAGATTGTTTTTTTCTTGACAAATCAACAGGAAGATGATATAATAAGGTGAATACGCCTCAGGCGTAAATTAAAAAAACACAATGGAGGATTACTTATTATGAAGATGAGTAAGATTCTGTCCCTCGTGCTGGCCGCTCTGATGCTGGTTGCTTGCTTCGCATCCTGCGTCACCACCACCCCCGGTCCCAACGAGGAGACCACCGAGGGAGGCACTACTGCCCCCAACGCAAACCCCAACGCAAACCCCAACGCTGAGCTCGCAGGCACCTATGACATCACCATGTGGGTGTCCGAGAAGGAGGGCGTTGCCGCTCTGACTCAGAAGCAGATCCAGGCTTTCATGGCTGCCAACCCCGGCATCACCATCAACGCCCAGATCGAGGGCGTTACCGAGGCTGACGCAGGTTCCCTTGTCGTCGCTGACGTGGCTACCGCTCCCGACATCTACTGCTTCGCCCAGGATCAGCTCGCTCGCCTTGTGCAGGCTGCTGCTCTGGCTGCTCCCGGTAAGATGGCCGCAGAGAACATCAAGAACGCCAACGACGCCGGCTCTGTTGCCGCCGCTTCCGTGGCAGGTACTCTGTACGCTTACCCCATGACCTCTGACAACGGCTACTACATGTACTACAACACCAGCATCATCTCCGCTGAGGATGCTGAGTCCATGGAGAAGCTCATCGCCGCTTGCGAGGCCAACAACCTGAAGTTCCGCTACGCTCTGGAGAACGCTTGGTACACCGCTTCCTTCTTCTTCGCTACCGGCTGCCACTCCAACTGGTCCATGGACACCGAGGGTAACTTCACCTCCGTGGATGACACCTTCAACTCCGCTGAGGGTCTCATCGCTATGAAGGGTATGCAGAAGCTGGCTCAGTCCACCTGCTACGACAGCAACGCTGACATCTTCACCGATGCTGGTGTCATCATCACCGGTATCTGGAACGCTGAGGCTGCTGAGGAGCACTTCGGCGCTAACTTCGGCGCAACCGACCTGCCCTCCTTCGAGGTTGACGGCAAGTCCTACCACCTGGGCTCCTACACCGGTAACAAGCTGATGGGTGTCAAGCCCCAGACCGACGCTAAGAAGGCCGCTGTCCTGTCTCTGCTGGCTCAGTACCTGACCGGCGAGGCTTGCCAGCTCGAGAGATACGAGCAGTTCCAGTGGGGTCCCTCCAACAAGGCTGCTCAGGCTTCCGAGGCTGTTCAGGCTAACCCCTCCCTGGCCGCTCTGGCTAAGCAGGGTGAGTTCGGTGTTCCTCAGGGTCAGATCCACGGTTCTTGGTGGGATATCGCCAAGGTTCTGGGCGCTGACGCTAAGGCCGCTACCTCCGACGCTGACCTCCAGACCGCTCTGGATGAGTACAAGACCACTATCGACGGTCTCTTCCAGATGACCGACGAGCAGAGAAACGCTTGGGGCGTTATCGGTAACATCTGCGACACCAACTGGGATACCGACTTCCCCATGACCGAGGAGCCCGCAGGCACCTACACCTCCGAGGTTCTGGAGCTGAAGGCCGGCCAGGAGTTCAAGGTTCGTCAGGGCGCTTCCTGGGATGTGAACTTCGGTGTTGAGTTCAACGGCGCAAACATCGTCGTTGAGGCTGACGGCAAGTACAAGGTCCAGCTGGTTTGGGACGGCGCTGAGAATGGCACCGTTACTCTGATTCCTGCTGAATAATTAATATCTACTGAG
>JAZNUO010000030.1:0-3834 GCA_045592305.1 Eubacteriales bacterium
GTTTGTCGGCAGGGGCGAGGGGAACGGCCGGGGGAAAACTTCTTGAAAGAAGTTTTCCCCCCAACCCCTTTCAAGAACTTTCAAAAAATATTATTTATGAATGTTTTTTAAAAGTTTTTGAGATTCCAAAGAACTTTTTTCAAAAAGTTCTTTGGTGGGGTGCAGGGGTGAAACCCCTGCCGATAAACCTCAATTTACCTCCACATCCTCCCCGCGTAAGGCGCATATCCGAAATCCTCCCTCCCGTTCAGATTCAGCGGATCGTCCTCTCTCCCCACCATCGGGTTCGGCATCGGCGCGGCGCAGGGATTCTCCATGCACACGTACCGACACTCATCGTAAATATGATCCTCCCCCTCGGTGTCCACATCCTCCACGTCCACCTGACTGTACACCAGAGAGGGGACGGTACGGATGAAATGCTTGCAGGTGGAGAACACGTAGAGCATGGGAATGCCCCGACCGTCAAAAGCCAGACGGTTGTGGAGCTGAGCCTTCCCCGCCACACGGGTGTTGTCCGCCTTGTCCCAGTAAACCCCCTCACGCTCCATCAGCTCCCCGATGGACTCGCCGCCGTTGCGCTGATAGATAGCGGGATCGGCCACGCCGCGAATCCTGCGCCCCATGAGATTGGGGTCCTCGGACTCAATACGGCGGATCATACGGGCGATCTCGTCGGCGTTCTTGCAAACACCCGTGTTGGGGATGGCCTGGCCGTTTCCGTCGGCGCGACAGCCGTAGAGCTCGCGGATGCGGTAGAGCCTCCCATCGTGATCCACAGCGTACCACCCCACCGAAAAGGGTCGGGTGTAGCCCCAGTCAAAGCCCCGCAGAATGCTCCAGCTCCCCGGGACGCGGAAGGGATGGATGACGTGAGTGCCCACTCTGTCCCCGTAATGCTCGGGGTCGTTGCGCCACTCGGTGAACACCTGACCCGAAAAGGAGTCCCAGTCCCCGTAGAGCAGAGCCTTCCGCTCCGCCTCGGGAAGGGAGGCCAGTCGGGTCAGGTAGTCGGGATCGTTGCGGAGGAGAATCTCGTTGTCGAACACTGTGGAGGGGACGAAGATGCGGGACTTGCGCCGCAGCTCCTCCCGCCCGTCGGGGAATCGCACCTTGACCTCCTCCCAGACGGTTTTCATGGGA
Source organism: Eubacteriales bacterium (assembly GCA_045592305.1). Classification (GTDB taxonomy): domain Bacteria; phylum Bacillota; class Clostridia; order Oscillospirales; family CAG-272; genus CAMEON01. Next base: position 1,144 of record JAZNUO010000030.1, read on the forward strand.
GGGGCGGGGGTGATGAACCGCTCCTTGACCCAGCCGTGGCCGATACCGCCGGGGTTGGCCGTGGCGCGGATGTAGCACCGTGTCCCGGGGCCGTTGGGGCGGTTGCGGGAGAACAGGTAGCTGTACTCCTCGTAAGTGAACTGGGTCAGCTCGTCAAAGGCAATGAAATCGTAGGCCTGACCCTGATAGTTGAACTTATCCTTGGCATGGGGGAGACTGCCGAACAGGATCTTCGCCCCCGAGGAGAACCGCCAGACGTGTCCCGTGGCGTTGTAGGTGGCTCCCCTGTCCACCAGCGGGTAGTAGCGCAGGGACTTCTCCACCAGCTCGGACAGTTGGGGGTAGGTCTTGCGCAGAATGAGTCCCTTGTAGTACGGAACGCGGATCTGCCGCAGAGCCTCCAGCACCAGCGCGTCGGACTTGCCGCCGCCCGCCGCCCCGCCGTAGAGCGCCTCGTCCTCGGGGCGCGCCATGAATAGAGCCTGCCGCGGTTGGGGTCGCCAGACAACGGGACGGGGCTTGGTCTCTCCCCCGCTCATGAGGGCTCTCCTTCCCCGTCGGAGACAGGCTCCAGCTCCTCCATGGGGGGATACTCCACCGTGCCGTCCCGCGCCCCGTCTCCCTCCTCCCGCGGATGCTCCCGCCAGCGGGCGGGGTCGCGGTTGTTGAGGTAGTAGGCGCAGACCCGCACGTCGGCGGGGACGTGGATCTCCTCAAAGCCGTCCCGCAGATCCTCCCGCTCCTCCAGCTTCTTCCCCGTATCGCGGTCGTACTCCACGGTCTTGACCTTGTAGGATTTCTTGAGCCTTACCTTATACCCGCAGGCTCGGCGGTAGAGAGCGTCCTCCACCCTTTTGCATCGGGTGGCATCCTTGACCGCGGCGAGATCGGACGGGGTCTCCTTGCCCTTGGCAGACTCCTCGGCAGGCAGCCTGACCTTCCCGTCGCTCATGACTCATGCCTCCCCCTGCTTGTCCAGGTGAATGACGTACTCATCCCCCTCGCGGGTGACGGTACAGGTAAATTTGTCCAGAGCGGTGGTGATGTCCGAGGCCTTGACCCGCAGGGTGTCGGCCTTGATCAGGGTCAGGAGGTAGCCCAGCCACGCGTGGTAGAGCTTCAGGGTCTCCTCCACGGCGGCGGGCAACAGCTTGTAACGGAGATTACGGTTCTTGGGCGATTTATTCATGCTTATCGTACTTCCTTTCATAGTAATGGTCGAGGGCGTTTTTCAGCATACAGGACTTGTAGCCCTCGGGGTGGGCGCAGTAGCGGTACACGATCTCGCGGCGGGACAGCTTATCGGGGAAACGGAATCGGGCGCACTCACAGTACACCACCCCGTTGCTGCGGTCACGGATGTAGTAGGGGCAGATCCCCACGTGCAGATCCTGTTCCTCTTCCTTGTGCGTAACGGACATTTCAGCGAGCCGACTGTCGGCTTGGGGTCTCTGTTTCAGGGGCATAGGCATTCTCCTTTCAGGTCAGACGGTTGATTTCACTCAATTTGTCAAGTTTCCTTAACCGCATCCCAGTATAGCACACCGACCCGTGTTTGTCAAGCCATGTTTTTAAATTTATTTAACTTTCTTTCCCAAACCCCTTGACAAGGGGTGAGAAATCCTGTATAATGAACCTACCAAAGTCCACGGTATGAAAGGAATGCTCATGGATATATTCAAGGATCGCCTGATTGAGGCCATGAAAGCCCGCGGTATGCGCGCCGCTGAGCTCTCCAAGCGAACGGGACTCTCCAAGGCCCGCATCAGCCAGTACGTCAACGGGAAGTTTATCCCCAAATCCGACGCTGTCCTGCAGATCGCCGAGGCTCTGGGCGTGTCCGAGCTCTGGCTACTGGGGAAAGCCCCCCACATGGAGCCCACCGTCCCCGAGCGGGAGGTCATACCCTGCCCCGCGAATATCTCTCCCCTCCGCCTGCGCCGCTACCCCGTTCTGGGCGAGATCGCCTGCGGCTCTCCCATTCTGGCGGTGGAGGATCTTGACGGAGGATACGTCACCGCCGCCGACACAAGCGCAGACTTCTGCCTCACCGCCAAGGGCGACAGTATGATCGGAGCCCGCATCTTCGACGGCGACAAGGTGTTCATCCAGCAAGCCGATCTGGTAGAGAACGGCGAGATCGCCGCCGTGGTGGTGGAGGGCGAAGCCACCCTCAAGCGGGTCTACTACTATCCCGAGGAGGAAAAGCTCATCCTCTCACCCGAAAATCCCGCCTACGAGCCTCTGGTTTTCGTGGGACAGGAGCTGGAGGACATCCGCATTCTGGGCCGAGCCGTAGCGTTCCAAGGGAAGCTGAGGTGAACAAATTGGGGTTTATAGGGCAGGGGTTTCACCCCTGCACCCCACCAAAGGGACTTTTGAAAATAGCGGTGCAAGCACCGCAACAAATTTGCCGTAAAGGCAAATTTGAGAGTCCCTTTGGAATCTTCAAAACTTTCAACAAAACATTGATAAATAATGCTTTTTTGAAAGTAAGTCGGATCGTAGCCATGTCGTTCTGTGAGCCAAGGAGTTGTTCCATGGAGTTGTCTTCCTAAGACCGCTTGGCCTCCGACTTGGGTATGTCGGGGAGGCGGGGGAACGACCGGGGGAAAACTTCTTGAAAGCCTCCTCGCTTTGCTCGGTGCAAGTTTGCCTATGGCAAACATTGCGAAGTTTTCCCCCGAACCC